>CAZVCD010000180.1:0-4016 GCA_964625675.1 uncultured Victivallales bacterium
TTAATTGACAGTATCATTCTTTTAGCATAAATTAGTGATCTTTATCGTTATCGTGATCTTTATCGTGGCCTTCATCGTGCTCTTTATCTTAATCATGATCGACAACGATTATGATTACGACAACGACAACGACAACGATAACGACAACGATAACGATAACGATTAATAAATTTAAATTGAGAAATAGGAATAATAATTATGAAATACGATTTTGATACTTATATCGGTAGAAAAAAATCTAACTGTTTTAAGTGGGATTTTGGTAAATACAATAAACCTGACATGATACCTGTATGGGTTGCAGACATGGATTTTCTTTCTCCCCCGGAAATTACGGAGGCTCTTCATAATCGTATAGAACACGGTGTGTTTGGATATACTTTTCCACCTGAAGAACTGTCTGAAGTATTAATTGAGAGATTGAAAAGCTTATATAACTGGGAGATAAAATCAGACTGGATTGTATGGCTACCGGGACTTGTTACAGGGTTTAACGTTGCCTGCAAAACTACTGCTTCTGCAAATGATAACATAGCAACGGCAATACCTGTATACTATCCTTTCCTTCAGGCACCACAAAATAATAACCAAACTATAACTACAATACCTATGCTTAAAAAAGATAACCGCTGGACATTAGACTTTGATCTCATTGAAAAGCTGGTTTCTAGAAAAACTAAAATGTTTCTGTTCTGCAATCCTCATAATCCTGGAGCCACTATATTCAGCAAAGAAGAATTGTTGAAATTTGCAGATATTTGTGAAAGAAATGACATTATAATCTGTTCAGATGAAATCCACTGCGACCTGATACTGGACAAAACAAAAAAACATATACCGGTAGCATCTTTATCTCCGGAAGTAGCAAAAAGAACAATTACCCTGATGGCACCCAGCAAAACATTTAATATTGCCGGACTGGGGTGCTCTTTTGCAGTTATTACAGATACAAAACTGAGGACTGAATATATAGAGGCAATGGCTGGAATTGTTCCTCATGTAAATCTTTTAGGCTA
This sequence comes from uncultured Victivallales bacterium, assembly GCA_964625675.1. Taxonomy (GTDB): domain Bacteria; phylum Verrucomicrobiota; class Lentisphaeria; order Victivallales; family GWF2-38-69. The sequence goes on from CAZVCD010000180.1 coordinate 1,017, forward strand.
CACCGCAACACTGGCTGCATATAAACACGGAGATAAATGGCTAACAGAACTCCTTGATTACCTTAGAGAAAACTTAAAACTCATTCAAGAATATGTGGGTAAAATTCCGGGATTCTCCATGGCTGAACATGAAGCCACATATCTCGCATGGATAGATGTCAGTAAGTCTGGCATAAAAAACCCTGTTGAATTTTTTGAGAATGTTGGAGTCGGTTTTTCTAACGGCGCCGATTTTGGCGGACCAGGGTTTATTAGGATGAATTTCGGCTGCCCACGCTCTGTTTTAAAAGAAGCTCTAGAACGCGTATACAACGCAGCCATAAATTATACTTCTGAATAAAAGTTTTTCAAGATAAATCTTGTTTTTGTCTTTTTACTTCTGTTTAAAATCATGACTATGTTGATTATTAGGAAGTTAAAAAGCAAATTCCTATACACTTAAAATATTCATAAAAGTCGCTTTTTCGGTTTCAGAGACGTTGGTTTTATATTGGTAATCTTGTTAGTTTTCACTATTGCCTGAGGCTTAGGTGTTGGTTTATAGTCTTTTTCATAACCAGTAAATCGCTGCCCATCAGGCATCGTTGATACAGAAATATACTGGGAGTACATGCCTTTGGTTTGTGAGATTTTTTATTTTTTGGTTTATGTTTGAGTTTTATCATCCCTTTTGGAGAACGATTAAAATCTGCAGATTTTTCATATCTATTATTTTCACTATTTACCTAAAACATTTTTATTAAAAGTATAAATATTATTGAATTAAATGGCAGTAAAAAAGAAGACAGTACATATGAATTTAGCTTTTCAGAAAAAGTATCTTTAAGATTCAAATATTATTATAGATTAATTCTACATTTAAGATATAATAGTTAATGTACTTACCCAGTGAAACATGATGGTACCACTATAACTAATAATATTTAATCATTGTTAACGGAGAAATATAATGAGAATAAAATTTGCACTGTTTATATCACTTTTATTAAGCACATTCTTTTTTTACGGTTGCTCAGACAACTCTACTCCCGATTCCGGTGATTCAACAATAGATAGTAATGCAGTTAAAAAATCAGAAAACCCCAAAGAAAAGAAGGTTGTTTTTTCATCAGGCCTCTGGTCTGTACCCAGTCAGCGCGAATTTATTAAAAGAGTTATTATGAGAAAGTTTGAAAAGGAAACAGGCATAGACGTTGTGTATAAGTATATACAGGGAAAAGATGCATATAATACTATTCTTGTGCAAAGACAGATAGAGGATATATATATTGATATTGTTACTATTCATTCAGGGGATATGCCAAAATTTATTGACAGTGGCTATATGAAAGATCTTACCCCGTATATGAAGGAATATTTTAGTGATATCACAATATTCCCTGTCTTCGATAATGTAACACATAAAGATGGGAAAGTATATTTTCTTCCGATAGTCGCTGATGTTTATATTCTTATCGCAAATAAGAAAGCACTGAAATATTTACCTAAAGGATGTGATATTAATGATATTACCTGGGAGGAATATGTTCAATGGTCACACAATATAAAGAAGGGTGAAGGCGTAGGCAAAACTGTTTTATGCGGCGCTCCTACAAATGCTTTCGTATATGAGTTTGGTGCTATAGAACTTTCCTATGGAGCCAAATTTCTGGCAATTACGACTAAACCGGCCCTGAAAGCCTGGAATATATTAGCTGAACTTAGCAAGGATCTTGTTCCAGATGTTTTAACAACGTCAAGAACGGCTGATTCCCTAATGAGACAAAACGGCTGGCTTGCAATAATCCACGTTGCTGATGGCGGCGCTACTTATAATTCAAATCCTACACAGTTTGTAATTGCTCCAGTTCCAAAGGGGCCTGCCGGTAGAGGTTCTATTGCAGGTGCTTTCGGTGTTGGTATTGTTGAAGGATCCAAGGACACTGAAAATTCACTGAAATTAATGCAGTTTCTCCTTAAGCCAAAAATACAGGCAAGCATCGCGAAAAACACCGGAGGATTTGTTCCGCCAGTTAAAGAGGCATTTGAATATCTTGGCAAAAACCCTGAAGAACAGGTCATAAAAGAAGGGCTTGTAACTTTTGAAACAGCACGAATATCAGGTGTGCCGGCAGAGAAATACTGGGATTGGAATGCAGTTAAGTTAGTCTTTGATACTTTACTGAAAAACATGATTGTCGGTGAAGGTAAAGTTGACATGAAGATGCTCAATGCCGCTAAGGACCAGTTAAGAGACCTCAATAAAGCCGATAGCAGAGTTTACAAAGGGTATAAACAGGCCAAATAAATTGCATTAGTCGACAATTCTAATAAGCCTTTTTTTACAATAAGAAATATGGTAGGGCGGTTTGTCCCTAAACAGCCTTTTTAATCAGACGAATTTTATCCCCATGTAGACCAAATGGCTGACAACTCGGAGAGTTGTCCCTACCTTACGTGTATAAGGCATCACAAAGAATAGATATTATTTTATCCATTATACGGGTTGTTTTACTATAATGGCAGTTTTAGTAGTGAATAAAAATTCAGGCCATTGGGATCATCTCCAGGCCCATTTCTGGCACCAGCTGCAGCTCTGTTTAACAAATCAAGTTCTAATTTACCGTTACTGTTTTTTACAGCATAAGCTTTCATAGCAGAACCACCATCAATAAATACAGCATTTATAATTTTCCCATCAAAAACATTTTCTTCCTGAAGTTTTCCGACAAGCTTTGCTACATCTGTAACACTGACACCAATACTTAACTCATGTCTTCCATCAAACATTACCCAACCAATACTATTTTCTGTCTGAACCAGAACACCGGCCGGTTCGCGTATATAAGGATCAAAATTACGTGTTTCTTTACCAGCCTGAGCTATAGGAGACAATGCATTACCGTATATGTGCAGATTTTTAACTAAATCTTCTACCTTTTCAACATTATATAGATGCTTCCCGTCCATCACCAGAGGAACAAAACCTCCGAATATCTGTTCATATAAGTTAAAATTGGT
>CAZVCD010000180.1:4116-5948 GCA_964625675.1 uncultured Victivallales bacterium
TCTCTCCGCATATAAAAACCAAGATAGGATTTTGTTGTTTTCAGATGATATTTTTCAGGATAACGTTTATTATGCGTCCAATCCAATATCCCTTCCACAAGATTCTCTGTCATATAATATCCAAGATTACCTATAATACCCTCAAATACTGAGCCGTCATTGCAGAGCCTTTCTTTTAAAGATATAAGATCATGCCCATTATAACCATATTCCAACACTGGTTTCTGACCTGATTCACTGTTTGTATTTGGTACCAGTACGACAGTAACAGCCGTACTTGCAAGATGAGCAGCACGAGGTATAATAGAATAGTTATCAGGAAGCATCCTGTTTACAGGATTCCAATATGGCATTTTTATATGCAGTCTTGATAACTGCACATCAGGAAATCTTTTTCTAACCCTTTTAAATACTTCTTCCAATGTATCTTCGAAAATACAGGCAGGCAGCAGCGTATTACCAGCTACACCATCTTTTCTGTTATAACCAACAGGAACACATAAATGATTAAGATGAGGTATTCTTTTCACCTTTACCTCTTTCCAGTCATCCGGTGTCATGTATCGTTCTTCTTCGCTGCTCATATGATTGTCTTTCTAAATAAAAATATTTTTATAATGTTAACATCATCCACAAAACACCATATAACGCTAACAATCGTAAAGATAGACAGCATCAGACAAAACAATTAGCTCGTCGACATGCTGTAATACAGATGCGCCGCGTACCATAGCGGTTTTTAAACCCTCATTAAAACAAAAATAATTTTTTCAGAATTTTTTCCAAACTGTCATATGAAAAATTGCGTTTGCAGATTTCAAAGTTTTTTTCTACCATATGATTTCTTTTGCTATTATCAATCAATATTTCTATGGATTCTGCAGCTGCGCGTTCCAGTATTTCATCTGCCACATCTACAAGCTTGTTCTCCGCGACAGTATGCGTACTTCCCAGTGAAATAATATCAAATTCACAGGATTTAATGTCAGTCAAATACACTGGATATTCATAGACAACTACAGGTTTTCTAGCAAAGACAGTTTCAAGGAACTGATTTCCCCAGCCTTCGTAGATACTAGGATAAGTAACCAAATCGGAATTGGCAAAAGCATCCCAGAGAGAATAACATTTTTTACCTTCTTTAGTGCAGCGAACATCTTCAATAATTTCATTAATAAACAGAAGCTCAACGCCTTTTTCTTCTGCTCTGATTTTTAGAAATTCAATGTATTTGGAACTAAATTCATGAAGGCCGGCCAAAACAAGTACAATTCTGCTATCTTTGGTAAACTGCCTACCGTCATACAAATTATTTGAGTATAAAGTGTCAAGATTTTTGTTAGACATTAATTTTGCTACAACATCAATGGCAAGCTCAATTGCTTTTCTTTCAACAATTCTTGTAGCCTGTAATACAAGGATATCACCATCATTCAACCCAATAGTTTCTCTAAAGTCACTACTATAATCATCTACAGTCCATGACTGAGCTGAAAAGTTAAAGACATTAGGAACATTTGTAGAATCCAGCCCCTTGCGTTCTTTTAATGCTTTTCTTGCTATTTCATTTATCACAACATGTTTTATTAAGTTATCTTTCGGAGGGAAATAGTCTCGAAGACACTTTTCAACATAGTCACAGGTTCCTTTTTTAAATTTTTCGCGTTCCCAGTAAAAATCATGATTATGCGCAACACATTTTATTCCCAGTTTTTTTATTACATTTGTAAAAGCAATAGCTACAGGAATATTCCAGCCGCGAGACCATATATTATTTGGGACTAATACATCTATCTCATATTCTTTTATAAATTCTTCAAGATGTTTTTCCG
>CAZVCD010000181.1:0-5901 GCA_964625675.1 uncultured Victivallales bacterium
GAATAGATATTTTCAATAAAAAAGAGATTAACAGCATTTCAAAAGGTGGTCATGAAATATTTAAATTTTCAAAGAAAGAAACACAGGAAATAGAAAGTTATGCAAGAAGTATTGGGCATAGTGTGTTTTCCGTAATGCTTTCTTCATTTTTTATTCTTTTAAATAAATATTCAAATAAAAAAAACATATCAGTTCAGAGTATAAAATCTGATAGACCTGCCGGGTTTGATAGTACATTTGGCTGTTTTCTTAAAAATATTATTATTGACTGTAAAATATCTCCAGATATAACTGTAGAAGAATTAATAAACCAGATAGCAGAAAATACAATATTTAGCCTTAACCAGACAATGCCCTTTGAAAAAACACTTTCTGCCTATAGAAAAAAAGGGTTTACAGATGATGATATGTCTAATGTTGCTTTTGTATTTGAACCAAAGCTTTCTGATAATGTAAATTTAAATTTGACTCAATCTGATTGTTTGCCGGACTTTATCAAATATGATCTTCAATTCGAATTTGATAAACGCGATACCTTGTTTGCAAGAATAGAGTATAAAGTTGAACTATTTACTGAAGACCAAATAAAAAAGTTATGGCAGAGCTTAAAAAAAATAATATTTTCAGTTGTACATAATCCATTTATAAAGATAAAAGACATTTCTCCAATTCTCAAAGAAGACTATCACAAGATGGTCTATCAATGGAATAAAGCAGATTACTTCAATGATGACAAAACTATCATTGAAATATTTCAGGAAAAGGTTGGGCAGTTTCCCGAGCATACTGCACTAATATTTGAAAATAAGAAACTTACTTATGCTGAACTTAATGAGAGGTCTAATAGGCTTGCTCATGCGATACGTAATAAGTACAAAAAACGATGGAAAAAAGAAGTTAAAAAAGATACCTTGATTGGATTATATGCAGATCGTAGTATTGAGATGATAGTAGGGATCCTGGGTATTCTTAAATCCGGTGCGGCCTATGTCCCCTTTGATACAGGTGATCCTGAGAGGCTCAAATTTAAAATAAATGACTGTAAGTGTAAAATGGTAATAACATCGTCAAAAAATATTAATGATTTACTGTTTTTGAGTGATTCTTATACTATACCGCTAAGTATAGACGACTTATGGAATGAAATTGAAAATTTCCCTTACTGCAACCTTGAATTAATAAATGAGAGCAGTGATTTAGCTTATGTTATTTATACATCTGGTTCTACAGGTAAACCAAAAGGAGTACTTCAGACACATGCAAATGTTAACCGTCTTTTTAAATCCTGTGATAAATATTTTGAGTTTAATGAAAATGATACATGGACATTATTTCATTCAGTTAGTTTTGACTTTTCAGTATGGGAAATATGGGGTGCTTTACTTTATGGAGGTACGCTTGTTATACCAGACTATAATCAAACAAAAGACACTAGTTTATTTTATGAACTCTGCAAAACCCATAAAGTCAGTGTTTTAAGTCAGACACCTGCTGCATTTTATCAATTTATTGAAGTGGATCTTTCCCATAAGAAAATAGACGTGAAACTTGATAGTCTTCGTTATGTTGTATTTGGTGGAGATACCCTTAATATTGCCCAGCTGAAAGGTTGGATGCATAAATATGGATGTGAGAATCCCCAGTTAATTAATATGTATGGAATTACTGAAACTACAGTTCATGTTTCTTACAAAAAATTAACCGAGGAGGATGCAAAAAAATCAATTTCCAATATTGGTAAAACTCTTCCTGATTTAACTTCTTATATTTTGAATGGAAATTTATCTCCCGTGCCAATTGGAGTTATTGGCGAACTCTATATTGGAGGCTGTGGTCATGCAAGAGGTTATCTGCATAGAGAGAGCCTAACCAAAGAACGTTTTATTCCAAATCCATTCTCTTCAGAAGAAGATAAATCTAAAAATCATAATTTACAACTATACAAGACAGGAGACTTGGCACGCTGGCTTCCAAGCGGTGATATTGAGTATATAGGGCGTAATGATAATCAGATCCAACTAAGAGGTTTTAGAATAGAATTAGGTGAAATTGAAACGATTCTTTCAAGTCACCCACAGGTTAAACAGACCGCAGTTTTGGTTAAAGAAAAAGAAAATAGCAAGCACCTTGTTGCTTATTATGTATCAGATACAGGAGCAGAAATAGACCAGGATAAACTGACAACTTATATGTCGAATAATCTGCCTAATTATATGACCCCAAACTTCTTTGTTCATATGGATGCATTTCCATTAACGAATAACGGAAAACTGGATCGAAAAGCTCTACCAAGCCCAAAAATGATTGATGAAGAAAGCTATATTGCTCCCAAAAACGATCTTGAAATAAAATTGTGTGCTATTTGGATTGATCTTCTTGGTTTAGCAAAAATTGGAATAAATGATGATTTCTTCAGGATTGGAGGTGACTCTATTTTAAGCATACAGTTAACTTCACGTTTGCGTAACAACTCAATCATCTGCAGTGTTAAAGATATTTTTGAATGCAGGACAATTGAAAGACTGGTTCAAGTGATTAAAGATAGAGGAGATGATAAAAAAGTTGAAATAAAGGCTGAGCAAGGGTTGTTGGAAGGAGAGTTTAACCTGCTTCCAATTCAGAAGTGGTTTTTTGAATCAGACTTCCCTAAATATAATCACTGGAATCAGTCTTTTCTTGTTAAAGTTCCGAAACTTGATATAAAAAAATTAGGAGATACAATAAAATCTCTAGTACTGCATCATGATATTTTAAGAACTACTTATTCTAATAGCACTGCAGGAATACTGCAGCAAAAATATAATTCAGAAATTATAATCCCTGAAATTAAAGTTTTAGATGTCTCTAAGAATATAGAGAATTTAGGTGTAGTTTTAACGGATTGGCAAACTCGCTTTAACATTAAAACAGGTCCTTTATGGCAAATTGGGTATTTACACGGATATGAAGATGGAAGTTCAAGATTATTTTTTGCTCTACATCACTTAATAGTAGATGCCGTCTCATGGCGTATTTTGGTAGAAGATATTAAGCTGCTCTATGAAGGTAAAAGCCTATCAAGAAAAACTAGTAGTTACAGACAGTGGACTAAAGCAGTTCATGAATATGCTGAGTCTCATCCTGACGAAAAAAAGGTATGGGATAAAATGTCTGTAAAAAAAACTGACTATGAAAAGTATTTATGCAGTAAGAATAATGTTAGGTATATAACTTTGGACAAGGATATCACGTATTCATTATTAAAGAAGGCTAATGGGGCCTACAATTCAGAGGTTAATGATCTTCTGCTTACTGCTTTAGCATATGCTTTAGCGAAAATATATGAAGTGAGTAAAAATTATATAACACTTGAAGGTCATGGAAGGGAGTCAATTAACGATAGTGTTGATGTCAGTCGAACCATAGGCTGGTTTACAACAATGTACCCGGTTGAATTAGAGTTAAAAGAAGAGCTTGCATTGACAATTAAAAGTATCAAAGAGAATCTTAGAGCTATTCCGAGTAAAGGATTAGGGTATGGCGCTTTAAGGTGCCTAGAAGAGCATAATTTACATGTGTTACTGCCACCGGTAAGTTTTAATTATCTAGGCCAGTTTGACCTGCAGCAAGAGGGATTCTGGCAGATTGTAGATGAAAGTTCAGGATCCGCTATGCATCCAGAAAACCCCAATCATAATATAATTGATATTAACGGGATGGCTATTAACGGACAGTTTAAATTCAGTTTTGAATCTAAAATCGATGAAATTATATTAGATAAATTAGCAAATGAATTTAAGAGACAGCTGGAACTTATTACAAATCACTGTATTTATAAACTTGAAACGGGTACTCAGGAATCAACTGCCAGCGATTATGTATATGAACCGATAATTATTGTAAATGAGAAAATTGAAGGACCTCCGCTGATTTTTATTCATCCAGGAGAAGGAGGAAGCGAGTCTTATTTAAATACTCTTATGGTATTGATATCAAAAAAAATCAAACTAGTATTAATTGATAATTACCTTTTAAAAACTAACAACGATAAAAATATCAACGATTTTAAAGATATAGCGTCATATTATATTGAACTGTTAATGGATGCCGATTTGTTAAAGCAGGGATGTTTTATCGGAGGTTTCTGTTTTGGTGCTATTACTTCATATGAAATGATGATGCAACTAGAAAAAATGGGTATAAACGTATATCACGGTTTTATGCTGGATCCACTTTATACAAATCTGATTGGCATTAAAGATGAAGATTTACCAACAGATGATATTAAAAAATGGTATACACCTTATCATCCAGAAAATTCAACTCAGGACATTACACTGTTTAAATGTATGATTCCGATTGAAGGAAAAAAACTATTTGAAATGTCTGCACAAACACCCTATTTGGGATTTGATAAGATTTCCAGCACATTTACTGAGCATAAAATGTATTGCAGTCATTATAAACTTTTAGACATGGAAAATATGATTTTTATTTCAAAAATCATAAACGAGACAATTGAAAATACCAAAAAAAAGGGACTAGCTAAAAATCATAATCCCGTAAAGTTATATTGATAATACAGGAGAAAAAGATGAGCATAAAATCACAGAATACTCAAAAACTACTTACAGGTAAAAATCCTGTTTGGTTTCTAAGTGGAGGAAAAAAGTTAGCAGGAAATCTATTTATTCCAGAAAACTTTACAAAAGATAAAAAATGGCCGGCTATTGTAGTTGCCACGCCATATAGTGGACTAAAAGAACAAACTGCAGGAATTTATGCAGAGAAATTGGCAGCCAAAGGATTTATCGCACTGGTTTTTGACTCAAGAACTTACGGAGAGAGCGAGGGAGAACCGAGAAACCTAGAAGATTTTAGTATGAAGATAGAAGATATTTATGGTGCAATAAATTACTTATTTACTATAGATGAGATAGATAGGGATAATTTTTTTGGCCTTGGTCTATGTGGTGGTGGCGGGTATATGGCATCTGCTGTAACTAGTGATAGAAGGATTAAAGCTATTGCAACTGTAAGTGGCTTTTTTGATATTAGAGGATTTATTTATCAGTTTATGGGAAAGGAAGCGTTAGTTGAATTAGCAGAAACAGCAGGCCAAGCAAGACAAAAATATTATGAAACAGGTGAAATAATTACTATTCCTATGTTTGAAGATGATTTGACCAAATGTACCTCACAATATCAAAAAGAAGTTTACGATTATTATTTCACTGATAGAGGGCATCATTCCAACTGGGCCGATAACAAATTTCCAGCAATCTCCTCTGTATTCACATTCAGTTCTCTAGATTATGCGAGCCTAGTTTCTCCTACCCCCTTACTTGCAATAGTAGGAAGCAGGGCTGAAACAGCACCTCAAACTTATCGTATGCTGGAATTGATTAATGATAAAAAAACTACAAAGCTTTTTACTGTTAAAGGTGCTTCTCATATAGATTTATACGATAAGGATCAATATGTAAATCAGGCAGTGGAACAAATAAGTAGATTTTTCAGGACCAATTAAATTTTTAATTGTATTAAATATTAGAAATTTATTGATTCTTATCTTATCTATTATGGAACCGCCACAGGCCATCTGAGTTAAAAGCTTTTATAGAGTCATCGAAAAAACTTACAGGTTTTTTATTCAGATAGTTGCACCTGTTTGACAGTTTGCTAATAGCATTTAGTGGTACAATGACATAACCATCTGATTTTAAAAAAGTTTTATTTTTTATTTATAAAGATACTTGTTCATGTTCACCCATTTAATTTGCCTATTAATAATAGGTTGTAAAAATCATATAAGCTGACCTTCTTAATCAAATTGGAGGGTAAACTACAATTTAAATATACCTTTTAAGGATTTTATATAATTATGAAAAAATTTAAAATTGCAGTTTGTCAGAATAAACC
>CAZVCD010000182.1:0-5872 GCA_964625675.1 uncultured Victivallales bacterium
ATTCACCTCTATTTCTTAATAAATCTGTATGAAATAAAACATCATAGTTAAAACGATCTTTAATTAAGGGGTTGTCTTCATAATTATTCAAAAATGTCTGCCAGTTATCGCTCAGTTTTTTGGGACATAAGACAAGAACAGTTCTGTTTCTTTCCTGATAATATTTAATAACTCCAAGTGCAGAAAAAGTTTTCCCTAGGCCTACGCTATCAGCTAGTATACAACCATTATTTCGTTCCAGCTTATTAATAATTCCTAGAACAGCATCACGCTGAAAATTATAAAGTTTATTCCAAATAACAGAATTTTTAAATCCTGTTTTTTCATTAGCAAGTTCATCCTCAGAAATATCTTCCAGAAACTCACTGAAAATATTATATAGAGTTAGATAGTAAACAAACTCAGGGGAATTTTCTTTATATAAATCAGCTATATAGTCAGCTACTTCATTGGTGACATCCTTTAATACTTTATCATCATTCCAAATTTCATTAAAATTTGTCAGGTACTGCTTTGTAGTATCGAAATCATCTGTTTTGATCACCTGATTCAGCAAAGTGTTATCTTTTTCATACCCCATTCCCGCACTGCTAAATTCATTTATTCCAGTATAAACAAAATTCTGATCATTGCTATCTAAATTCATATGCGGCTGGATATATTTATTACCAGTATTGGATTTAAACTGTACTTTGCTTTCTATCCATTTTTTGCATTCTTTTGCAATAGCTTTTCCCTTTAACTCATTTTTTAAGTTAATCTCAAAAGCTGAACCACTTATAGCCTTTTTGCGATTATTAGAATTAATTTGGAATTGTTTTTGTTCTCTTCTATCTTTATCTAATTTAATAAAAGTGGGGTCAGTGAATATAAATCTTAACTGCTCTATTTTATTAAGTTCTTTCTTTAAGCACTCATAACCATAAATAGAAAATATACCGGCTGCAATATCAATTTTACTGTCTTTTATGACATTGCTTTTAAGGTCATCACCAACCTTATCGGTTCTGTTGTTAAAACTTTTTATCACGATTTATCCTCTATGTAGCTTTCAATTATTGCTAGCTTATTGAGTTAAATAGTAGCTGTACGTATTTGCCATCTATTTACTTTTTACCCACTTGTCAATTTCACTGATTTTGAATTTCCAGAGACATCCAACTTTTGATACCCTAACTCATTATACTTAATAAATAAGAAAAAATCAATTTACTAACTCATTCATTATGAAGTAACTTTGATGTTTATATTTGTTTGAGATGTGATTGAGGGAGCTTATTTATCGGCAAACATATTTTTTAGGAATAACCTTTAATTATCAATAATTACTTCCCAATGCCCCCCCCTTTTTGGGGCCGATAAACCTAATTTTTTCTTCTTTTACAAGTTTAGCAGCAACTTTTTCTACGCCTCTCAAGCTTATTTGGGTAATTTAATCGGTCATGTTCGGTTTTAGATCATATTTAGAAGATAAAGATTCTATATGCTCCTGTTCGCAATGAATCCATAAAAAATAGTCAATGCTGGTCATTGTCCTAAAACCTACTTCCAAACACCATTTATCCTCTTCTAACCAAGTTCTGCCTACTTTTTCAATTTTTCCCTTATCTATTGGATATCCCCTTCGATGAATAAAAACAAAATGTGAATCTCCTTCTAATTTGCTTAATATTTCATTAATAGACATTTCTATTTTTTCTCTTGCCCAGCTCTTTGAGCAATCAAGTATGTCTACATGCCATTCATAGCAAACTTTTAGGGCATCATTGATTATTTGTTTTTTTGCTTCAATAGAAAGTCTATCCACTGAGTAAAAAATATCTTGATAATAACACATAACTCTAACTCTAAAATATTCCGTGTTCTATTTTTTCTAACTTATCTAATACCTTTTGAAACAATTGGTTCCAAAACTTCATTGAAATTTAACTTCCCAATGTCCGCGAGTTCCACCAACTCTTTTTAGAACTCCTTTTTCTTTTAAAGCATTCAAATGTTTTTTTACAGCAGATTCATTTATATCTAATTTTTTTGCAATAGTTCTATAACTAATTCTATTATCTGCTTTAATTATATTCAACACATTCTCCTGACGTAGGGTTAACTCAATTGGATCACCTATTGAGCCACCTATTGAGCCACCTATTGAGCCACCTATATTAATATTCTTAAAATCAGTATATATTGGAAGTTCTACAACAAAAAAGCTTCGGTTAGAATCATCTGTATCAAAGAGTGGCTTTGGTGATCCATTTTTTCTCATCTCCTCATAAATAATAGGAATACCGGTTCCTTTTCCTTCTGTCAGGCCTAATTCCTTCAAGAAGGCTCCTACTCTTCTGTTTCTGTATCTTCTCGTTCTTACAACTCCTCTTTCAAAATCTGACTGCTTCAAAGATGGATCAACTCCGCTGTAACTGATTATTTCTATTGCAGTTGGTAATACTCGCACTTCTATTGGATCACGCAGTTCATAATTCCGGTGATATACTGCATTTGCCAGTGCTTCTTCTATTGGCGGATACGGATAATTATATACTTTATCTGCAATTTCTGTATCATCATATTTAATGACCTTACTTTTGATAATATTGGTTTTAATATAAGAAAGAGCATCTTTTAACTGTTTTTGAATTGGACCATTAAATGTTTTTTCGTTGAACTCTTTAGCGCCAAGCCCATTAGGGAACTCAACCAAATCAATCTGAACTCCCTCAAAAAAAGCTGTTGGCTCTTTTGAAAACATTAACAATCCAATATTTTTAGGAAACAGATGTTCTTTTGCTCCTTGAGAAAGGTTCATTGCATCAGCCAATTCTTCAACACTCATTTTTGCACTCTCATTATAGAGCCTGCTTTTTGTTTCTGACAGGTGCTCCCGCATGAGTGCAAAATTCAAATCATCTATTTTAGCATTACTGTTTACCCGGTCATCAAAGGGTATTTTTGCTGTAAGCTGAATTAGCTCTTCTTCCTGTTCTCTATTTGGGATAACCGTGCTGGAAAACTGCCTGATTCTATAGTTGTATTTTTTGTGCTTTGCCAATACATCATCCGGTACTTTGTATGGTCTGTTACTCCCTGCCGGTACCCAAATAACCAGAACAGTTTTTCCGTCAATCTCTTCTAATGATAAACGAGGGAAAAAAGTGGGCTGAATAAGATTACAATAACCAATAAGTTCTTTCTGAATCTGTTCAAATTTATTAATATCAAACCCTTTTACCGGTCGTATGGCTCTGCCGTCTTTCTCTTCAACACCTATAACAATATACCCGCTGTCCTCATTCCCAAAATCATTGGCAAATGCACATACTGAACGTAGAACAGCGGTAGGATTCCAGCCTTTTTTAAACTCCATACGAGCACCTTCGACAAAGTCTCCTGATAATAAATTTTCTATGCTTACAAGTATGCTCATTTTTTTTACTTAACCTCTATAAGATGTTCAGTTTATTTGCCCATAAATATTTATTTTAATAAAAGGAGCAGGCTTTCTAAATCCATTCATCTTTCCTTTTTCTTATTTACAGCAACAAATTAATTTCCAGTATTTTATATTGTCACTTTATCTAAATTTTGCCGAAAAATTACCCGTTAAATCAATAGCTTTTATAAATTTTCTTCCTTTACTATAATGGAACAATTTTTTGTGGTGGAAGCGTCAAATTATCATTGCAGGATGAGTATTAATTTTTTTTGCAAAATTAATAATTTTTCCCTCTGTGATAGGTGCATCCTTAAGTAGTTCTATTTCATCTTTATTACTGAAAGTCATTTCTATAGCAAAATTATTAGCTTCTCTTTCTTTCTCTTCATCTTCGTCATCGTAATGAACATTTTCAATAGAAATAAATTTTTTACCATGTTTAAGTATATGGGCAACTTCATGAAAAAAGGTAAACCAAAAATGGTCATTTGTTCTATATCTAGCAGAAAGCTGTATAACTGGATTGCTTCCAATCCATCGGGTTGATCCATGTATTGGAGCTTTAGGAAGACAAGGTGTAAATATTACTTTCACCCCGCTTTCCATACAAGTTTTCTGAAGTTTTTGGAAAAAATCGTCGGGGTGTTCAGCCATTACACTTTTTATTTTCTCTAGACTACTTCTAAATTTCTCTGAATTATATTCAGGGATATCCTGAAGTTTTACAGCATCTAACTCTCCCTTTCTAAGCCAAGTTGAAATAGCAAAAGCTTCACTGGAATGCTTGAGAGAAATTCTAAAATTAACTTTCAGCTCTTTGTTAAAATAATAATCTTCCCACGCTGATTTACTGGAAACGCCAAAAAAATCAAGTAGAGCTTCCACTTTCTCTTCAATAATACGAGTTTGCTTAATCCAACCTAATTTGGCCATAGCAGCATATGGGAAAAATCTTGCCCATCCTATTGCCCGCTGTATCTCTTCTTCATTTTTAACTCTAGCAATATACTCATTATATTTTGCCTGATAATTTAGCCAAAAATGAGCAGGTATCTTTAATACTTTTTCAAACTTTACAGCCATTTCAGGGGTAATTGAGCTATTTCCATTCAATATCCCTGTTATAGTTTTTTCTGGTTTTCCAGTTCTAACCGCAAACTCTTTAGACCCCATTTGTGTTTCTTCAAGTTTTTCCCTCAAAGTCATGCCGGGATGTGTAAAAGACTGTGGTTTATATTGTTTTTTAGGCATGATTATTTCTCCTTGTGATAATTATCTATTTCAATAATTTCAACGCCTATTATTTCCATCCAAATATATTTACCATCATCATCTGTTGGTATAGGTCTTTCCTGCGGTGTAAAAATCAACCTATATGGTTGATCTAAATCACAGGCCCATTGACCTTTTCTGTTAGCAGTCAATTCGTGATAATGGCCTGGTAAATACCTAACATCTTCCAATGTTTCTGCTGAAATTAATTCATTAAGTCTTTGCCTTAATTTATCCGACCTTTTTTTGCCATATTCCTTTTGTCTTTTTCGGTCGTCATTTAAAGATTTTTCCAGCTTCTTAGTTTTAAGTATAATGTCCATTTAAAAAAAATCAACCTTTTTTATTAACACTACATGTTAATTAAAAATTATTTATTATTTTGTTATAGTTATTTTTTTGCCAAAAAATACAACTCAATATTGGCAAACTATTTCTCATCTAAAAAACTACTAAACCTATTACTAATCAATGTAATATGTTTTTTCAAATTTAATATATTTGGAATTCGTAAAATAGAATACAATAATATTTTAAATTAAAATCAACTTCTATATAAAACCTTAATTTTAGCTACCTTTTTGGATTTACCGTTGTAATAAAAGGCTTCTCCGGGATTTAATTTTGAAATATTTCTTGGGTGAACAATAAATTCGTCAACTTCTCGTACAGATCCCATTCCACTATATCTGCCTATACCTTCCGTTTGGTAAGTTGTTTTTAAGCACACTTTAGTTCCCATAGATTTTGCGGCGATATCTCTGTCATCCGGTTCTTCAACCTCATGAATTATCATATTATGACAGTTTGCAATAATTCTTTTGCGTAGATGTTCTGAAATATCATCAATATCTGCGAAACTTTGAGTCCCTAAAACGGTATGAGCTCCAAATTGGCGTCCCTGATTTAGGATATTTAAAACCTGGTTCCCAGCAAATATACTAAATTCATCAAAAACAATAAATACTTTCTGCTGACAGTTATAAATAGTGTTCTTTATATCGTTTATGACAAGTTTTCCTAATCCGGGAGCTAGTTCAGGATATTGCAGTGCCGGTAAAGCAAAATATATAACCCCACCGGAATTTATTACCTCGCTTAATTTTACAGCATTGTTATCTGTTATATAGGAACCGACTT
Organism: uncultured Victivallales bacterium; assembly: GCA_964625675.1. GTDB lineage: Bacteria > Verrucomicrobiota > Lentisphaeria > Victivallales > GWF2-38-69. The sequence continues at coordinate 5,843 of CAZVCD010000182.1, forward strand.
TTGTATTTGCAAAAGTTTCTAAATGATTAA
>CAZVCD010000183.1:0-5833 GCA_964625675.1 uncultured Victivallales bacterium
CAAAGGAGTTTAGTTTTTTCTCAATTTTAGCGGCGCAGGAAGCGCAGCTCATTCCGAAAATACTGATTGATAGTTTTTTCATAAGCTCTTTTTAACCATTTATTTAGCTTTTTAGGAATAATAATTAGAGTCAATTATCGCTTTTAGCTTTTTTGAAGGCGGTAGCCTTCTATGGAGTGCGTGCGATTCCATCGCCGCTTTGTTTTGCTACGATTCTATCGTTGCATCTGTGCTCACAAATGCGCGATCATGCTTTTGCACTTCAGAGAGCAAATACAAATCATTAACATTTAAAAGGATAAATAGCCAATTTTTATTTTGAACAAATCTTAGATAAGATTTTTACAGTATAATCAATTTCTTCGTCAGTTGTGTCTTTTCCCACAGAAAACCTAATAGAACTGTATAATTCGTTAGAAGGCAGTCCCATTGCGGTTAAAGTTCTTGAAGCCGATTTGCTTGCAGCTCCGCATGCAGAACCTGAAGATACAGCAATGCCACTGAAGTCAAGTTTTACTAAAAGCGTTTCGCTTTCCATTTTCGAAAAACTGATATTAGTAGTATTTGGTGTACGCTCTGTTGATTCTCCATTAATTTTTGCAAATGGAATAGCAGATAGAATTCCCTGTTCTAGACGATCTCGCTTTGAACGGAAAAATTCAAAATTTATATCAATATTGTTTGAGGCAAGTTCACAGGCTTTCCCTAAACCAACTATTCCGGGAACATTTTCTGTCCCGGAACGCTTTTTTCTTTCCTGCCCGCCTCCAAGCAATAGTGGTAGTAAATTTAACCCTCTAGTCATAAACAGGGCACCTACTCCTTTGGGGCCGTAGATTTTATGTCCGGAAAGAGAGAGCATGTCAACTCCAAGTTCCTCTACAGAAACTGGTATTTTCCCAACAGCCTGAACTGCATCAGTATGTGTAGGAATAAAATTTTCAGTTGCGACCTCAGCTATTTCTTTGAGATTCTGTATTGTTCCTGTCTCATTATTAGCTAAAATAATTGAGACAAGAAATGTTTTATCATTTATTGATTTTTTCAAATCATTTATAGAAATTAAGCCATGGCTGTCAACGGGTAGGTATGTTACATCAAAACCTTCCTCTTCCAACTGCTTGCACTGGTTGAAGACTGAACTATGTTCGACTGAACTTGTTATTATATGATTTTTCTCTGCTTTACCTAGTCTTGCAAGACCTGTTATAGCAAGATTATTTGATTCGGTTCCACTTCCTGTAAATATAATTTCATCAACTTTAGCACCAATAAGTGTTGCAACCTGTAATCTCGCTTTGTTGACTGCATGTAATGCTTCTTGGCCAAAAGAGTGTGTGCTGGATGGATTGCCAAATTTTTCTGTAAAAAAAGGCAACATAGTCCCTAAGACCTCTTCAGATACAGGTGTTGTAGAATTATAATCTAAAAAAACTTTTTTCACTTTGATTTTCTTCTTAATTCCGGTTTAGGAATAGTTAAAGATGTATTGGGATCAACGCCTTCTGTCAGCCATACATTTCCTCCAATTACAGAGTCATGACCAATGACAATATCACCAAGTACAGTAGCACCGGAGTAAACAGTCACATTATCTTCTAAAGTAGGGTGTCGTTTTACCCCTTTAACTATTTTTCCATCTTTGTCTTTCGGAAATGAAAGTGCACCCAAAGTAACACCCTGGTATATTTTAACATTATCTCCAATAATAGCTGTTTCACCAATAACAACACCGGCCCCGTGATCAATAAAAAAACTACGGCCTAGTTTTGCGCCTGGATGAATATCTATTCCTGTATCTGCATATGATAGAGAAGCCATCATTCTTGGTATAAGAGGAATCTTTGCTGCATATAGTTCATGAGCAATTCTATGGACTGTAACAGCATAAATGCCAGGATAACTTAAAATTATTTCTTCAAAACTTTTAGCTGCAGGATCGCCTTCATAGGCTGCAACAACATCATTTTTTAGCATTTCGCGAATTTTTGGCAGTTTTTTTATCAAACTGGTTGCTACCTTATCGGCTTGTTCATAAATATCACAGCCAGTGCATTTATTTAATCTGCAGTGATAACGCAGAGACCTTGTTATCTGTCTGGAAAGTTCTACGTAGACACGCGAGACAAGGTCACCGATAAAATAATGAGCGTTTTCAAGATTGATAACTTTTCGTTCAGCAAAGCCCGGGAAAAGAATTTCTTTCAGATCTTTTAAAATTGAGGTTATTTCTTCCTGGCTCGGCAGGTTAAACCCTTCAATATGATTAATTCCCTGCATTCCTTTATAGGAAAGACTTAACTCTTGAACAACATCAGGAATAAAGTCTGCGGAGAAATTTATTTTAGAATATGCTTCTGAACATTTTTTCATTGTTATATTTCCTTTATTTAACTTGTTCAATTGTTCTGCAAAGCCTGGTTAAAGTCAGCAATTATATCTTCTATATCTTCTATGCCAACAGATACTCTTATTAGTCCCGGAGTTATGCCTGCTACTTTTTTAGCTTCATCTGAAAGCTGTTGATGTGTCGTCGAGCTTGGATGAATAACTAGAGTTTTAGCATCTCCTACATTTGCAAGATGTTTTGCTAAATTTACACTGTCAATAAATTTAATACCAGCTTCATAGCCACCTTTTAGCTCAACACCGAAAACAGAGCCGAATCCGCCAGTTAAATATTTTTTTGCCGTTTCATGGTATGGATGAGATTCTAATCCCGTATAATTTACTTTATCAACTAACGGATGGTTGCTGAGAAAATTGGCCAATTTGAGGGCATTCTCAGTATGTTTTGCCATTCTTAAAGGGAGTGTTTCAACGCCCTGTAATGTGTAAAATGAATTTGTAGGACTTGGACATGGTCCAATATTTCTCATTCCCTGGACTCTGGCTTTTACTGCGAAAGCAATGTTGCCGGCCCCAGGAACATTTCCAAGAGCATCCCAGTAAACCACTCCATGATAACTTGCATCAGGAGTTGTAAATCCTGGAAATCTGCCTGTAGACCAGTCAAATTTTCCACTGTCTACAATTATTCCACCGATCGATGTTCCGTGTCCACCAATCCATTTTGTAGTTGAATAAACAACAATATCAACTCCATAGGCAAAGGGCTTGCATAATATTGGAGCAAACGTATTATCAATAATAAAAGGTATTCCTTCAGAATGAGCTATATCAGCAATAGGTTTAAAATCAGGAACATCGCCTTTAGGATTTCCGATTGTTTCGCCGTAGACCAGCTTTGTATTTTCTTTTATAGCTTTTTTGATAGTTTCAGGTGTAAATTCTTCAAGAAAAGAGACCTCGATACCAAACCCCGGCAGTGTATAACGAAATAGAGTTTCTGTTCCCCCATATAGAGATCCGGAAGCAATAATATGATCGCCTGCCTGAGCAATATTTGTTACTGCAAGGAAAATTGCTGCCATTCCGCTTGATGTGGCCAATGCTGCTGTTCCACCTTCTAATGCGGCAATGCGTTTTTCCAGAACATCTGTTGTAGGATTCATTAACCGTGTATATATATTCCCAAACTCTTTTAGTGCAAAAAGATTTGCTGCATGTTCTGCTGAATTAAAAACATAGCTTGCAGTCTGATATATAGGAACAGCGCAGGCGCCAGTTGTAGGATCAGCGGTTTGTCCGGCATGTAGGCTTATAGTTGAATTTCCATGATTTTTCATTTTTGATTATCCTAAATTTATAATTAAATTTTTATCTTATTATCAATTGAGAGAAGGTATTACTCAAATAGTGTTGTTGATAAATATCTTTCTCCTGTGTCCGGGATTATAACAACGATATTCTTATTTTTTTCTTTTTCAGCCATATGTAGGGCTGCAAAACCGGCGGCACCGCCACTGATTCCGCATAAAATACCCTCCTTGACAGCTAGCTCTTTAGCAATCTTTAGTGCATCTGCATCTGAAACTTTTATTATTTTATCAAGTAAATCTGTATTGAGGACCTTAGGAATGAAGCCGGCACCAATGCCCTGTATTCCGTGTTTTCCAGGTTCTTCCCCTGATAAAACAGCAGATGCTTTTGGTTCAACTCCTACTACTTTAATATTTGGATTTTTCTCTTTCAGATATTTTCCGGTACCGGTAATTGTTCCGCCAGTTCCAATTCCTGCGATAAAAACATCTATTTTACCCGCAGTTGCTTCCCATATTTCCGGACCTGTTGTTTTATAATGAATGTCAGGGTTGGATGGATTGTTAAATTGTTGCGGCATAAATGCACCTGTTTCACGTGCAATTTCTTCGGCTTTTTTAATTGCTCCGTTCATCCCTTTTGTACCGTCAGTTAATATTATTTCAGCACCAAGGTGCTTCATCAAAGATTGTCTTTCTACAGACATTGTTTCCGGCATTGTTATTACTAGTTTATACCCTCTTGATGCAGCAACCATTGCTAATCCAAGTCCAGTATTACCGCTGGTAGGCTCTATAATAGTTCCTCCCGGTTTTAATTTCCCACTGCTTTCAGCATCATTTATCATGTTTACTGCAATTCTGTCTTTAACGCTTGATGTAGGATTAAAAAATTCAAGTTTTCCAAAAATATTTACATTTTTGTTTTGTACTATTCTGTTAAGCTTTACCAAAGGAGTATTTCCTATAGTATCGCTGATATTGTTATAAATTTTCATATTACGTACTCCTGTATAATTGATTCATTCATATTATCAATAATTGCCTGTAATGTTATTTCTTTTGCTTCATTTGTTAGTGTATCTGATAAATGTTTCCATATATTGGTGGTTGGACACTGTGAGAACAAGATACAGTTCGATGATTTTTCTAAACAGTCTGCAAATTCGATCTTTCCCTCAAAAGTCTCTAAAACATCCAGTACCGAAATATCTTTAGGAGGTTTGTTTAGTACATAGCCGCCGTTGCAGCCTCTGACTGTACTTACATAACCTACAGATTTTAGTGTGATCATTATCTGTTCCAAATATGGTTCTGAAATATTTTGTTTAGAGGAAATATCTTTTCCTTTTATTGGAAATTTATTATATTTTGAAGCCAACTGAATCAGAATCCTCAGACTATATCTTGTTTTGGTAGTTAGTTTCATTTTTATTGTCCTTATACCTGTAATAATTTATTTGTTGCTGCTAACAATACAATCTAATTAGTGTTTATCTAGTTAGTAAAGTATTTTTAAATTAATTTTTTATCAATGTCATTTTTATGTCCCTTATTTTATTGATTTGCCCTATAGTATATATACTGTAGTGAATAAGTAAACTATAAAATAGAGAAAGTGTTGTTTTATTTTTTGAGCAATTAATGAATACTTTGTTGATTATTATGCTTCGTCACTTGACGAATTATAATAATGGATTATCTTACTTCTTTCTTGAAGAACAAGAACTAACTAATTTATAAGGAGATATATAAGATGAATAGTGATCGGAAAAGGTTGAGTTTTTTGGACAGGTATTTAACGTTATGGATTTTTCTTGCAATATTTGCAGGCATTGGCATTGGCTACATTTTTCCCAATATTCATGATGCAATGGAAATGCTTTCAGTTGGAACTACAAACATCCCGCTGGCAATATGTTTAATTGTTATGATGTACCCGCTGCTTACAAAAGTGCGTTATGAAAAATTGGGTAAAATATTTTTGAATTTTAAAATACTTACCCTTTCTCTTGTTCAAAATTGGATAATTGGCCCAGTTTTAATGTTTCTTTTAGCTATTTTGTTTCTTCACAACAGCCCCTTGCTTATGACTGGTCTTATAATGATAGGTATTGCAAGGTGTATTGCAATGGTAATTGTATGGAATCAATTGGCAGGCGGGGATACTG
>CAZVCD010000184.1:0-5822 GCA_964625675.1 uncultured Victivallales bacterium
TTTTACGTTCTTCATTAATTTTTACTATTTTAAAGTCATTTTCTTTGCCTATTAATTCATCGATATATCTTACAGGTGCAATATCGATCTGTGAACCTGGCAGGAATGCTTCCACTCCATCTATGTCAACTATTAATCCACCTTTAACACGGTGTTTAATAATACCTTTAGCTACACAGCCTTCTTGGTATTTCGTTGTAATTCTTTCCCAGTCTCTGATAAATTTGGCTTTTTGAATGCTGAGGACAGGTTGGTTTTGTTCATTTTCGATTTCTTCTAGGAAAACTTCCACAGCATCATTTTCTTGAATTTTGCTCCAATTGTGAAATTCTTCTTTAGGTATAAATCCTTCTGCTTTGCATCCGATGTCAACTAAAACACCATTATCTCTTTTTTCAGCGATACGGCCTGGAATGATAGCGCCTTCTGTGAACCCTGAAGTATTTTTTTCGCTTAATAGTTGGTCCATTGAAGGCATGTTGTTAAGATCAAGAAAAGAAGGAATTGTTCCTAATTCTTTAACCTCTGAAGTTTTGTTTTCTACTGACATTGTTGAGTTTTTTCCGTTAAGTTAATTTTGTTTTTGTTAAATTCTATTTCCTATAAATACTGACTCTCAACCTTCCTGAAAGCCTCTTGCTTTATGACATAGTATAAAAACAGCTATGCCCTAGCGGGATTTTCCCATAAAATATATGGGAAAATAGAATCCTGCTAAGGGCGTAACTTATACATTTTTTCTAAAAAGGCAAATAAAAACAGAGAATTTCTACTTATTTGCTTCTTCTTCTTCTTTTTGATGTTTATTTATAATTTCTTTCGCAATGTTGCTAGGAACCATATCATATCTTGCAAATTCCATTTCAAAGGAGCCATTTCCCTGTGTAATACTGCGAAGTTCTGTAGCATAACGTGAAAGTTCAGCTAGAGGTATTTCTGCTTTTACAACCTGCAAGCCTTCATCAACGTCCATTCCAAGGATTCTGCCTCGTTTTTGATTAAGGTCGCCACTAATATCTCCCATATACTGATCGGGAATAGTAATTCTCAGACTTTGGATAGGTTCCAATAGAATAGGTGTTGATTTTTCCATTGCATTACGGAATGCAGTTCTTGCTGCAATTTTAAATGCCATTTCGGAAGAGTCAACGTCATGGTGTTTGCCGTCATAAACAGTAACAGTAATATTTTCAACATTACATCCGGCCATAGGACCGTTTACCATGGCTTCAACTACACCCTTTTCTACAGCAGGTATATAGTTTCTAGGAATGCGTCCACCAACAATTTCATTTTTAAACTCATATCCTTCAGGGTTAGGAGCAACCTTTAAGTGTACTTCAGCAAACTGTCCATGTCCTCCAGTCTGTTTTTTATGGCGAAAATGACCATCACCGCTGGAAGTAATAGTTTCTCTGTAAGGAATTTTAGGTGTATGTGTGTTTACTTCAACCTTGCTGTCTTCTTTCAGTTTTTTGATAACTAGTCCCAGGTGCTGATCTCCCATACCGGATAGAAGTATTTCATGTGTTTCCTGATGACGTTCAAGCTTTACGGTAGGATCATTGCTTGAAATTCTATTTAATCCCTGTCCAATTTTATCTTCTTCACCACTTTTTACTGCTGTGATTGCAAAAGACATGATAGGTGAAGGGAATACCATTGGTGGCAGTATTGGTGCCGAGTTAACTGATGCGATGGTATCGTCAAGCACTGTGTTTTTAAGTTTAACCATAGCACCGATCATACCGGGAACTGCTTCAGTAACTTTTTCCTGGTTTTTTCCATTCAAAACGAGAATAGTACCAAAACGTTCTTTTGCACCTTTTGTCACATTGTATACTTCTGTATCAGATTTGAAAGTACCTGTGAATACGCGAAAGAAAGCTAATTGTCCAAGGAAAGGGTCATTAATAGATTTGAATATTTTTGCTATTGCTGTTCCGTCTTCTTTTATCGGAATATCTTTATCATCAACGTCTTTCATGTTTTCTTTTGCAAGTGGATTTGGGAAAAGGTTAACAATACCGTTCATTAATTCCTCTACGCCCAGGTCTTTTTCTACGCTACCAGCAAAGACGGGAACCAAAGAACCGTTTAATATAGCATTTTTCAATCCGCTTGAAATTTCTTCTTCAGTGAGCTTTTCTCCATCAAGATAACGCATCATTAATTCTTCATCTGATTCAGCTACTGTGTCCATAATTTGTTCACGGTATTCTTCAGCTTCAGCGGGAATGTTTTCGTCTTTGAGAATATGAACTATGCTTTCAAAACTTGCGCCCTGTCCGACTGGAAAAGTTATTGGAATACATACTGTTTTTCCAAAATTATCCTGAAGTTGTGCAAGCACTTTATTAAAGTCAGCTATATCTCTATCCATTCCATTGATAAAAAAAGCTCTTGGAATGTTCTTGTTTTTTGCTATTTTCCAGCCTCTGGTACTGCCAATAAGGAGTCCGTCAGCAGCGTCAACAGAGATTAGAGCTGCGTCTGAATTTAGTAATGCTGCGATCGGTTCTGCTACAAACTCGCCGTAGCCAGGTGTGTCGGTAAAGAAGAAATTATTTTTCTTCCATTCACAGTTCAATATTCCTGAATATATACTGCTTTGTTTGCTTTGTTCTTCCAGTGTATAGTCTGAAATACTGGTTTTATCTGTAGTTTTACCAATGCGATTTACTGCTCCGGCTTTGAATAGCATTAAATCACAGAGTGAAGTTTTACCTGAACCACTATGTCCAACTACAGAAAAATTGCGTACTTCCGAAGCAGAAATTTTCATGATATTTGTGTCTCCGATGTCTTAAAAATTATTAAGTTAATTCTATATATGAGAAAATTAAATATTTGGGGAAATATCCAACTACAAAGCGATAATTATAGTTCTTCTTTATAACTTTTCAAAACATATGTAGATATATTATTGAATTTTTTTATATTGGCAAGATAAACTTCCCATTTCAGAATTCAGATTTCCAGCACCTAGCATTCAATTTCTAGTTTCAAAATAAATCATCAGGTTTTAATTCTTTAAGTTGAGGGTGAGTCAAATCTCTATTGGAAAGTATTGGATTAGGGAAAGGCCATTTAATATTTACTTCTTTATCATTCCAACTGAATCCGCGCTCGTCCTTTGGGGCGTAATATGTGTCACATTTGTATAAAAATTCAGCATAGTCGCTTAATACACAGAATCCATGAGCGAATCCGGCAGGAATAAATATCTGTTTTTTGTTCTCTGCGGATAGGTTAAAGCCTTCCCATTGTCCAAAGGTAGGTGAATCTTTTCGAATATCGACAGCTACATCGTATACTTCTCCAACACAAACACGGACAAGCTTTGACTGTGCGTTGGGGGAGAGTTGCCAGTGCATACCGCGAAGGGTGCCTTTTGTAGATGCAGAGTGGTTATCCTGTACAAATTCAATATCAATACCAATTTCAGTATATTTTTTTCTGCTGTAGCTTTCTAAAAAGAATCCTCGGCTATCATTAAAAGAATCTGGTTCTATTATAATAATACCTTCCAGTTTACACTTACTTACTTTCATGATTATTCCTCAAAATTTAGTATTTTAACTTTTAATTTCTAATTCCATAGCTTTTTGCAAAGTCTTAAAATGAGTTTTAGCAAGGAAGTTCAGTTTATCCTGGCCAAATTGCTTTATTATTTTAGCCGCGGTTTCAAGAACAGCTTTACTTGCTCCCTTAGGCAGTGGAATATTGATATCATCTCCAAGTTTTTTTATTTTTGTGACAAATTCTGCCCTTGCCAGAATAGAGGCTGCAGCTACTGCTATGTCGGATTCTGCTTTTGTCTGCTGTTTTAGCTCTATTTGCTTACCCTTATTAAACAATGCCTGCTTTATAAGTCTTTCATGGCCGAATTTATCAGAGAGTGCCCAGGGGCAATCTATTTTTTTCTCCAACAGATTTTCCAGTGCTCTGGAGTGTCCCCAGGCTAATAGTTTGTTCAGGTTTTTGAAGTTACTGTATAACCTGTTGTATGCGTCCGGGCCGATTGCGACAACAGAAAAATTGCCATTAACTACAGTTCGGATTTCTTTCGCAACAGCAAGAATTTTCTTGTCATTTTTAATTAGCTTTGAATCCTTGACTCCGAGTTTTATCAGTTTTGATTGTGATTCATTATCTACAAAAACTGCTGCGATAACAAGTGGACCAAAAAAATCACCTTTGCCGCTTTCGTCTATTCCGGCATGAGGAGTAAAGGGGAGGGCTTCAGGTGTTTCAGGTTTTTGTTCATAACCTAAGGATGCTTTTTTTAAGATTTCAGGTTCTAATGTGAATAAAACAAAATCCTCTGTTTCTTTTCCCTGAATAACTAGTTTGCCGCTTTTATATGCCACTATATTTGTCTTATTTTGTTTTGCTTTCCAGTGAGTATAGGGGGGGGTGCACATATCCCAGTTACGTTTAGTTAATAATATAGTTAGTTTTTCTATCTGTTCTTCATTAAGCGTCGTAACATAATTTTTAATTTTTTGTTCTGTCATTATTTGGCTATATTCTTTATATGTTTTTTTAGAAATATGAAATCTAATTATACTGTAATAGTCGCTAAAAGCCAATTCTAATAAAACGATAGGTACAAAGAATTCTCTCGATGTAAATATTCTTTTCCTGGTTTTTAACGGTAAATATTTTTTGTGTTTTTACTGTTGTAAATGTCTCTTTAAAAAACTATTTTAAATGCACAGGAATTTGTTTTTTTACACCTACTCATAAACAACAAGGTTAGGTGATGCAATAAAATAAAAAGACAAAAACAAGTTTAACTTGAAATGAATTTAATAATATAATATTAAGGTAAAGGAATTAATACTGCTTATGAAAAATTTTCGTGCTTTTGTTATTTCAACTTTGTTTGTCTGTTTTGTTGTGATCTCTGCTAATAATGCTTTTACTGATAACACTAACAGTAATATTTTAGGCAACAGAGAACCTAAGACTAATTCGGACAGGGCAATTTTAGAAATAGAAAAAATAGTTACTACTTTTACCGGAGAAGGTAAGGATCTTACAGATAGAAACGTACAGAATGAAATTATAGAGCAGGTAGATTCCAGTTTTCCATTGAATACGGATTCAAAATTGGAACAGTATAATCTTTCTAAGGTAGAGGAAAAGACTGATTTAGCAGCTGACAAAAAATATCCCCTTACTCGTGAAGAATTGAAAAAGAAATATTCACTTGAAGTTGATGAAAAAAATAAGCCGCTTGCAATAAATTCTACGGTTACAGTAGAATTTAAACAAGGCCCTTATCTACATAAGGTTACTGGGGAATATTATGGATATACAGCAGGAAACGATGGTATACGTGTTGGAAGAACTATTATCCCTATAATGGACTTGTCAGCTAAAGATAAAATCAGATTTGATAAAAAATATGGGGAACAGCAAAAAGAAGATTATATTAACAAAAAAATAGTTAGTTACCTTTCCATAAAAAGAGAATATGCGCTGAAACAGATTAGATCTTCAATTGATGCTGTTGATAAGAAAAATGAAGAATCCGGGTATATTCATGCTTGGCAAAAATGGAGAAAACCTCAGGAAGTTGCTGAAATAATAATTAAACATTATAGCAGTAATAGTAGTAACGAATAATTTAAGCTGTTTATTCTGTGTTGACTCATCTGTGATAGCTTATGAAATAGGGTATATTTGAACTAATTGCAAAAACATACACAAAGCGCGGAAACGACGAAGCGTTCCCCCCCCCCCCCCCCCCCTCACCCCCAACCCAAGTGGGGAGGGTTTTTCCTTCTTAAACCCCTCTGAAACAGAGTTTT
>CAZVCD010000185.1:0-5792 GCA_964625675.1 uncultured Victivallales bacterium
TATTGCTTTACTTATTTCTTCGGCAAAATATTTAATATTATCGGCATAGTTAGTGTAGTGTTTCAAGTAATTTGGATTGTTAAAGCCTAATGCTTTCCTAAGTGTTCCAACCGGAGTTGTAGAGTAGTGTATCCATTCTCCATGATTAGGCCAATAACCACCGCCAATGTCAATAAATTTTAAGGCGTTTATAAATGAAGTCGGTCGGTCTTTAATAATTTCGCTTATTCTGTTAATCATATTAACTTGTTTTGTAGGAGTTAAATTCCAGCTTGAGTGAAACTGTAATCCCTGAAGCACTACAGTCTTTGATTTTTGAATTTTATCCCAAAGATCAGTTAACTGTTCCGGTGAAATTCCAAATTTTTGCCATAATCCCTTACTGGTGGTGATAACTCTGATACCTGTTCTTATTTTTTTATTGTATTTTTGCGCTATCCCTTCCAGTCTGACAAACTCGCCAATACTGTCCATCAAAACAATAACTTTCTCTGAATTCAATATAGCAAGTGTCAGCTCTTCATCTGTTTTACCAGGGCCGTTAAAAATAATTTTTTTTGCACCAAGTTCAATTGCCTGTTCAAGTTCTTTACCGCTTGAAACCTCCAGTCCATATCCGGAATTAAGCATTGTTCTGGAAACTGCTGGATGGTTGTTGCTTTTTACAGCATAATAGTATTCAGTTTCTTGCAGATAGGCGTTGAATGCGTTTCTGAATGTATCTGCCTGTTTAGTAAGAACTGATGTCTCAAGTATATATAAAGGTGCCTGTGTATCCTCTAAAATATTTAGATATTTTTCTTTATAATCAAAATATTTTTTAACAATATTTTTTAATATGTGCGGTTGGAGTACGGGCGTGTTGTAACTGAGATTTTTTTTTAATTTTGAATACGCTTTTATTGTAGTAAAAATGTTCATTCTATATCTATTTCTATTTGATCAATTATATATTTATATTCTTCTATCCAGTTTGTGCTTCTCAGTTCTTTTAAAATAATATATCCAAGATTCCAGGATTCATAATTTCTCGGCGGAAGCTCAATTGTGTCACCTGGTTTTCGATATAAGTGTATGTTTACAATGTTTGGATTATCTGCCAGTTTTGATATATCAATATTTTTTAAAATACCCTCATTACGAGCAAAGATTCTAAAAGCAATAAATTGGTTTATTGTATTGATATTTTTAGAATGTATTCTTTTTTTGGAGGACAAATCTATATTCATATTAATAATGTTTTCTCCTGAAGCATGAAGAAGCAAGGGAGGAAGACAATCACCACCTGGTCTGGGGGTTATTTCTAAAACATACATATCATTATTTTTAACAATAAAATCAATCATGCATATAGTGTTTTCGATGCCTAATATAGTGGAGCTTTTCAAAAGCAGTTCTTTCAATTTATCCAAGCATACTCCGGGTATGGTCTTTATCAGTTTATAGCCTAATATTGTACCGAACGGGGAATCGTTTGATTTTAACTTTTCTGTGATTCTTATTATATGAATCGTTCCATTCTGGCAATAATAATCACAACTGTATTCAGTTCCATCAATTAACTCTTCTGCTATGATAATAGGCTTACCTGTTCCATAAAGGCTGTTATAAAGCAGAGACGAATGTTTTGATTTTAATGTATTGCATGTCAAGGTATAGGCAGCTTTAGCTTCCTGTTTTGTCTCTATTTTAAAAACAAGCTCACTCCCACTTCCGGCTGCTGGTTTTAATACACATTTTCCATTCATATTATCTAAAAATATTAAAAGAGATTTAAGAGTGTCTATTCTTGTTGTTTTCGGAACATTTATTGCATGTTGATGCATCAGTCTTTTAAGAAGATCTTTATTTCTGCAAATGCTGATTGTATTAGAACTTGGAAAGGGAAGCTTATATTTATCAGCAATCATTGATGCCAGTTCTAATGATTCACAGTCAAAGGTCGATATTCCGTTTATTGTGATGTTTTTTTCGTTAAGATAATTATCTAATTTTTTAAAAGTAGTATTAATATTTGAGAGATCGTCTGAAATATCGCATAAGTATTCTTTTGTGGAAACTGTATGCAGGCTACTCTCTGTGAATGGTGTGTTGAGAAATATCACATTATCTTTATATGCTTCATATATTAATTCAATATAGTCCGGAGTCGTTCCTACTATGAGAGTTTTGGATTTTCTATACATGATATGTTTAATCTTTCATTAGTTTATCCAGCGATCTTTTGTCCCTGTTTGTAGATATTAATTTTATATAAATTCCTGGGCGTAAGGTGAAACATGTTCTTCCAACCAAAATCTCCACATAGAAAGTCAACATACTTCAGATGTTGCTTGCAGGCCCAGTCAATGTGGAAAAAGTTGATAAATTTGGCTATACCTTTGAACTCTGGATTTGTGCTCCCGGCCAGAACTGTATAACCGGATTGCCATACAGAACCAACATCTATTGCTGCTATTTTATCTTCTATAATAACTGTTGTAATTTTGAGTATTTTGTTCTTATACAGCCAGTTCAGCAGGAGTTTAAAAGAATCGCGGAACAGTTGAGCCTTAAAGTAAGAAGATTCTCCAAATTTCTCAATATTCATTTTGAACATCTCTTCAATATCTGAAATTTGATTAAATCGTAAGTATGCTCCCATGTGTAGGAACTGATCTATTTGGAGTTGAAGTCTTTTTCTTGACTTTGAAGAAAATTCCAGCATATAGTTTTCTATTAAAAAATTATATTTTTCCGGGAAAAACAGATATCCGGTTTCATCTAAGCACATATTATAGTTTCCTGTGCTGAGTGAAAGAGGTGTGAGATATCTAAGAAATGCGTTGTTAGGGATGTTGTCCAAAAGCGATTGCAGGGCATGAGTGTCATAAGCTATGATTTTGTTTTGTTCAAGCCATGTTTTGTCGTTCCATGTTTCTCCTGGGAAAAAAACATATGTATTAGTTTCTTCCTGTAGCACCAACGGAAGCAAACCCATAATTCTATTATCTTTTTCTGTAACGATGAAGTGGCATTCTCTCCTATATATTTTTGCAAAGCATTCTCTAGTTTCCCATAGGTCAAAAATATTTTCATTGGGATATATGGTCTTCCAAAGAAACCTGCATTCTTCATAATTACTTACAACTCTTGTCTTATACATTTTACCACCTGGTGTTTACATGTAATATACTGTGTGTACCCTGAAAATATTCGGTTGCAAATTCTTTAACTATTTTGGTGTCATATGCTTTACAACTAAAAACATCTAAATAGGTTGTATTCGACTTATTTGCAAAGTGTGCAGATATTAATGATGTTTCTATTAATTGAGTCATTGAAAATCCGGCAACTTCTTCATCTTCCCCGAAATGTACAACTTTTGTTTCTCCATATCTTTTCATCTCAATTAGCTTACATAGATCTTTAACAAATGATTTTATTAACACCTCATCTCTAATTGAATCTGGATTGCAGTTATAAATATCTATAGAAGCAGCAATTCCCCAGGGAGTTTTATTCTCTTTAATATCCATTTTATTATTCCTTGATAAAACTTATAGTTTAGTTAGCCTGACAGCTTGATTAAATTGCCAATAAACAGGTTCATGTTTTTGAAAATAATGAGCAGTAATCGTGCCAAATACATATGATATTGCATGAAAAGTAATGATTAGGCTATTTTTATTGATTTGTAATGCTCTAGTTATAAAGAGATTAACTATAATTAGAGTTATTTTTAGAAAAATATTATTAAATAATATCATATAATTTAATTTGGTAGAATTGCTATATTTTTTTGAAAAAGAGCAAATTAATACTATTAATATAAGTAAATTAATGCTTATTTAGATAAACAGGTATTTTGATGCCTAAAATAATATTTATGGAGAACATTTGCTTTTATGAAACTACGATTATTGTTAGCTGTGAGTAACAGAAAATTACAGAAGTATTTAAGGGAATATTTTTCTGACAGTGACGTTGATGTTAAATCCTTTGGACATCTCAAGTCTCCGTGGCAAAGAACTCTTCGCAATAGTGGTGATATAATAGTTATCAGTCAAAGCTGTATACCACCTTCAATAAGCACAAGTATCTCAAGTTTAAATGGTTTACCTGAAACACCAAGTATAGTTATACTTCATGATAAAGAATCACCGGAAGAGCATGCTCGTCTGGTTGCGAGCGGAGCTGATGTTGTTATTTATGCTGACATTCCGTTTCAAAGTGTAGCTTCAGCAATAGAATCTATAGTGGATGCAAGGAGACAGTTTGCAGCTCAGGATTTTTTTACTACTAGAGATAGTGTTAAGCCTAAGCTGGATGACTTTATATCTAAGAATAATAAAATGCGTATGTTTATTGAAGAAGTAAAACAGATTGTGTCGAGTAACACGCCATTGCTTATATTGGGAGAAACCGGAGTAGGTAAAGAACATCTAGCTAAAGCAATACATAATGAAGGAATGCGTTCTAACGGACCGTTTGTACCTGTGCACATTGCCGGACTCCCGGAACAGCTTCTTGAGAGTGAGTTATTTGGTCACGAGCAGGGAGCTTTTACCAATGCAGGCAGATATAGAAAAGGAGCTTTTGAGCTTGCACATAATGGAACAATATTTCTTGATGAAATTGGAGAAATACCTTTTCATTTACAGGTAAAACTTCTTCGTGTTCTTCAGGATTACGAGTTCAAACCATTAGGCGGCGAAAAAGCCATACGCGTTAATGTTCGTGTTATGGCGGCAACAAATCGTGATTTATGGAAAGATGTGGAGAGTGGTATGTTTAGAAAAGATCTGTATTACAGGTTAAATGTTATTCCGTTTACTATTCCGCCATTGCGTGATAGGGTTGAAGATATCATAAATTTAGCTGAATTTTTTCTTGCAGTTTACTGCAAAAAATATGCTAAAAATATTAAACGATTTACAAGTGAAGCATGTTCGGCGTTAAATGAATATGGATGGCCCGGTAATATCAGAGAATTAATGAATATAATCGAAAGAGCAGTTATACTTTGTAGAACAGATAAAGTTGACGCGAGTCTATTACCCAGCAGTTATAGTAGTCAGGTTTCACTTTGTACAGGCATGGATAATGAATTGAATGATGTACCTATATCCTGGGAAAACAAAACATTGCACGATGTATGCCACGAGGTAATTAAGCAGGTTGAACGTCAATATATAAGCATGGTGTTGAAAAAAACTAAAGGGAGAGTTGGAATGGCGGCTAAAATTGCCGGCATTCATTCAAGAGGTTTGTATAATAAGATGAAGGTGCTTGACCTTAAAAAGGAGGAATTTAAATAGTATGATTGGTGTTTTATCACTTTTACTTGTTGTTACTTTATCATTGTTTGTAACAAGAATAGCTTCTATGGCATTAATGTTAACAGGCCTATCAAGAGATTTATGAAGATGTATTTCAGGCTCGTCTATTATAATAATTGAATTTTCAGGAGCGCATAAACATTGACCAATTAAATACAAGGTAACTCTTTCATATCTATTCCAAAACTTTTTTAATGGCATTATTGATATAATCTGGCACAATAAACTTTGGAGGCTTTGTTTTTAGATCTTTTCTTAGATTCTCAGCTAAAGCGAGAGCATGCTCCCCTTTTAGTGATTTGATGATTTTGTAATAAATATAGGATATGAATGCTTTAGACTTATCCGTTTCATTTTCGAACTTATCATTTATTTCATTTTTTACTTTATCAACTGCCGCTTTCTTTTCATCTGATTTTCAGACCTCACACCTTCTAAATAAAAAGTACAAGTAAAACTCCCCCCAGTAAC
>CAZVCD010000186.1:0-5788 GCA_964625675.1 uncultured Victivallales bacterium
AGAGCCTTTAAAAATGTAAAAATTACAGAGTAGCAACCACAACATGTTGTGGTTTACCCGGTTTTTTAGAATAATAACTAAAGGTTAAATAGTAGCTAAAAAATATAACTGTTTAATTATTAGCATATTACACCAATAAATCAAGTTTAACATTATGGCGATTATGCGACGTTATAAATAAAATAAAAGGATAAAATAAATGGGGTTCTTACCAAGCTGGACAGCTCAAGACATCGTAGAATTATGTAAAAAAGGTCTTACAATAGAAGCTCAAGAAAAAATTATGGAATTAAGAGAGCTGGCATTAGAGCTAAGAGATGAAAATATAACATTAAAAGAAAACATCAAAAAATTAGAAAAAAAAGGTGAGATCGAAAAAAATCTATATTTTAACGGGACATATTACATATTAAAAAATGGAAAAGAAACAAAAGGTACTTATTGTCCTAAATGCTGGGATGACGAAAAAAAATTAATAAGACTACAGGGCAATAAAAACGATATGTGGCAATGTCCAAAATGTAAAAGTTTTTATTACGGTAATAATTATAGAAGCCCTCAACCTCGAAAAGGATCTGCAACCTTTTTTTAAAAAATCAAAAATGGGATAGCCTTAAAATGAATAAAGATAAATTTATGGAAATTTGTCCTTTATGTGAAAATGAATATCAATTTGGACCAGAAGTATACAAAGGCAGGAAATTGGCAGGGTATAATCTTTTTGTTTGTGATATGTGTTATAATATGAATTGGGATGGTTGGCAAAGACGGCTTGAGGGTATCTTGATTGAACACTTAAACAAGAGTGGTATACCGCTACCAAAAAGAAATAAAAATGGTTTGTTACCAAGAGAGTTTTAACAAAAAAGATAACAAACAACTCTTCAAAACACCAATTTTATCATGATAACTCTTTTAGCATTACTATTATTTATAATAATAATGTTGCTTTTTTTACGAGACCTTAATATAATGATACTCAAATGACATTCACATGAAACCAACTGATACTTTAGTGAGGCTCATATGCAAAAAGAATGGATAGACACAACTGAAGCATGTTTCTTAACTACTAAATCTCCGGCAACAATTAAAAGGTATATTTCAGCCAATAAAAATAATAGTAAAACAATAAAAAAACAAAATGTTAACACCTTCATAAATTCCGATTTATTAAGAGAAAGATATCCCTTTATCAATGAGCCTCATATTTCTCCAAATGATACTTATGAGCAAAGCAAAGAAATAGCAAGCCTTACTTTAGAAAAGCAGAACAGGGATATAATTAAAGAGCTTATACAGCAGAAAGAGGACAAAAAAACACCTATTTTAAGACATTCTACATTCTGGACAGCCGTTGTTTCCATAATAATAATTGTATGCATTGGGGTAGGGGGGTATTATTATAAAAAAGAGATAATGGAAAATAATAACAGTAAAATAAATGACTTAAAACAGAACTATACTGCACAGATAGAATTTCAGAAAAAAGAAATTGCTAATCAACAGGAAAGATATAAAGAACAGGAAAAACAGTATAGTATAGTTATCAGTGAAGTTAAATCATCTAACTTGAAACTTGCAGCTGTTCAGGATAAGCAGATCACAGAGCTAGCAAGTAAACTAAAAGAATTGAATAAAGGTTTAAAAGAGGCTGAAACAGCTCATACAATGGCTTTAAAAAATACTGATGTCCTGCATGTTAAATATAATGATAAAATAGGACAGCTTGAAGATAAGATAAAAGGATTAGAGCAGGGGAGTAAGGCTGACTTGAAAAAGGAGAATAAATAAAGCAAAAGCAGTAAATTTCAATTATTTATTAAATGTGGGGTAAAACTAAACATTTTATTAGAATTTATCATGTAACTAATACTCAAAATAAAATATAGAGGACATAACAACAAAATGCCTATACTTTTAGAAGCAAAACAATTAGATTCTTCCACGAAGTTTGAACAGGATTCTTTTAACTTCCAACCTGATCAGAGCCTTGTAATCAATAAAGTGAAGCCGAAAAGTAAACGAAATATAGCTAGCAGCGATATCATTGAAAATATTAAATACCAGGTTGGAGCAATGGCTGAATACCTGAAAGATAAAAATGATAATGAAATAATTACTTTGCTTAATAAAACAGGAAAAATTGATAAGGTTAGATTTTGTAATAAAGAAACTGTAATCAATTTACTTAAAAATAAAAATAAAAAAATAAGAACTGCTACAGTTGAAGTTTTAGCTAAGCTTTGCGATTTAGAATTAGTAAAAACATTTGATTCTTTAATAAAAAATGATCCGTCTTCTTCTGTTAAAAGAGAAGCTACATCAGCCATAGGCCGTATGCGTGATAAAACTAATATCCCAATCCTAAAAAAATATATAGAAGATAATAATCCTGAAATTGTACTACAAGCTGTTCGAGGATTATTAGTATTTAAAAAGGACGAGGAGATAGCAGAACTATTAAAATATATATTAAAAACACATGAAAATGAAATAGTTAAAGGTTATATTGAATCTGAATTATATAAAAACAATGCAAAAGATATAAAACACCCAGAAGTAAATAAACAATTAAAAGGTACTACTGTATGTGGAGATGTTTTAAAAATAATCAAATATGTTCCAGATGATAGTGTTCATTTAACTTTTACATCACCTCCTTATTATAATGCAAGAGACTATTCAATATACAAAAGCTATAAAGAATATTTACATTTCCTTGAGAAAGTCTTCAAACAAGTACATAGAATAACTAAGACAGGCCGTTTTTTTGTTTTAAACACCTCTCCTATTATTATTCCAAGAGCATCCCGCAGTCAATCAAGTAAAAGGTATCCGATACCCTATGATATTCATCCTTTACTTATTAAAATGGGTTGGGAATTTATAGATGATATCATTTGGGTTAAGCCAGAAGCAAGTGTGAAAAATAGGAATGCAGGTTTTTTACAACACAGAAAGCCACTCGGTTACAAACCCAATGCTATTACTGAACAAGTCATGGTTTATCGAAAAAAAACCAATAAGCTTATAGATTGGAACTTAAAACAGTACGATAATACAACTGTTAATAATAGTTTAGTCGAAACGCCATATGAAACCTCTAATGTTTGGTCTATTTGTCCTTCTTTTGATAAAACTCATACAGCTATATTTCCTGATGCATTATGCGAAAAAATAGTAAAATATTATTCATTGGAGGGAGATTTAATCTTCGATCCTTTTGCTGGAAGTGGAACTATTGCAGCGGTCGCTTTAAAGAATAATAGAAATTATTTTTTAACAGAACTTAACGTTGATTATTTTAAAAGAATTAAAGAAAGACTTTCAAGTAAAATACAAGATCAAAGATATTTAAATATGAAGGAGTTTTCACAATGGATGCAGCAAGAAAAATAACTATTAGAGAAATAGTGAAGCGACTCATTAAAGGGCAAGACTATAGAATTGTAACACAAGCTGAGATTAATAATCGATTTTTAGATTACTGTATAGATTTTTTCAAAAGAGTAGTAGAAGCTAAAATGAATAAATCAAATATTACTGTAGATTGGTATAAATCAAACTTTGTAATGAATGAAAATGAGGCTGTTAAAGCAAGAGCAATTTATGCTGGAATTAATCACAAAACTATTACAAACATGTTTAACTCTGGGAAAAAAGAAATTGTTGTAAGTGCTTCTGAAGATTCTTATGACACCCTTGTTAGTTCTATTGAACACTTACTTGAAGAACATGAAGGTCTAGACCTAATATTATCAATCAAATTAAATGGTGTCAGTGTTGAGTTAAATTTAAATGAAAGTTTAATTGTTATCAATTCTCTTGCAGTAAAAAGAGCTGCTATAAGAGGAGGAGCCTATAGTGCGGTAGGTAAACATGTTGAAGGTCCTCTTATGTTGGTACTTTGCAAACTATTTTCTGTCCCTGAGTGTAATTATGCTTTAGATATTACTGGAGGAGGGAAAGCAAGCTATGGTGATTTTGAGAGAGAAATTGATTTTTTCCTAAAAAAAGATAATAATATCCATAAATGTGAAGTCAAGCTAATGGGTAAAGGCAATCCTGAAAGTGCAGATGTTTTTATTGCCAGAGAAAGTAAATTATTTGTTGCAGACAAGCTTTCTGATACTAATAAGTCTCAATTTGACAGTCTAGGCGCCTATTGGGTGGAGTTAAGATCAGAAAATGGTTTTTTAAGGTTTGAGAAAGCTCTAAAAGGTTTTGGTATTGAATATCAGCTACCAAGTTTAGATCATCTAGATGAAAAACTTGATACAATTCTTGATACAATTTTAGACTAGTATTTCTTTATCTGTATGAACTGTTTTAATTCTTAGATTAATTTTTACTCATTTATTTGGATAACAGATGGTTATGGGTGGAATTCATCCAAACTACCACTTGAAGAAACATTCTACCACAATGATTATATTTTATAAAAACAATAACTAATTACAGACAATAAATCAGAGTTAAAAAGTGAGTAAACCCTTAATACAACCTCAAAAAAAAACTAATGAAACGCTTATAGTTTCAATTTTACTTTTAGCTACATTCAGCGCACTTACTATTTATTTTTCTTACCAAGTAGGAAAAAGCATAATAGATCAAAATGCAATTTTAATACCTTATAAATTTGCTTTAGCTCCCTTAATTCCTTTTATAGTAACTCTAGTTATTGCAATTTTTCTATATTTGAAAAATAAATCAAAGTTCTATGTTTTTTTCGTTGAGTTTGTGTGCACTGCCTCGATGATTATCTTAATATATTTCCTCTATTTATGGCTAAACAGATACTACATTGTACCACATAATTTTTTTAAATATTTTTCTTATAATATTAAACAAATCATGTCCGCTTTTAAAGGAAGTCTAAACTTTTTCCTGCTTATTTCACCTATTTTTTTAATATTTTTTATAGCTATGGTTAAGCTATATTTGATAATTTTTGACTCTACCGAAGACAATAACAAAAAGCAGATAAATGAAAAATAATTTGATACAAATTGAAGACGCCCCGGTATTTGAAACACACAAAGGACACCTCGCCTTAAAGCAGGTATACGAGGGTGTTCATGTTTTTGGTGGAACCGGTTCAGGTAAAACTTCCAGCATGAAATTTTTTGCTCTGAAAATGCTTAAATTAGGGATGGGCGGTATTGTTTTATGTGATAAACCGGACGAAGCCAAAAACTGGCAGACATACGCAGAAGAAACAAACAGAACAAAAGATTTTTTATTTTTATCAGAAGAATATTTTAATTTTCTAGACTATGAAGCCACAAGAAAAGGGGGCGGATATACTGAAAATATAACAAATATTTTTATGGAAGTTTTAGCCGGTCATAAAATGCATGAAGACTTTTGGCTTAAAGCAACACATCAGTTGATTAGAAATTGCATTGACCTGCTTATTCAGAGCAGAGAAAAGCTGAACTTAAAAAATATGCTAAAGGTTGTTTCTCAATCTCCTAGAAATGATAATGACTTACTGAAAATCAAAGAAAGCTGGTTCGGTGGACTAATAGTAAAAGCTGAGCAATACGATCATTATGATTTTGAAATTATGTCTCATTACTGGTTATATGATTTTGTTCAGTTGGCAAATGAAACAAGAACCAGCATTATACAGACATTTTCTGCTATAGCTGATAAACTGGCAAGGGGTAGAATAGGGCAGGTTTTCAATACTAAAACAACCTTTAATTTCGATGATTTAAGAAATGGAAAAGTACTGGTTTGTGATATCTCTAATAAAGAACATGGAGAGATAGGAAAATTT
>CAZVCD010000187.1:0-5737 GCA_964625675.1 uncultured Victivallales bacterium
TTTTTAGCCAGTGTAACCATTTTTTCAGCTACACGTCTAGTTGCTTTAGCTTTTACTATAGTTGTGCGTATTTCAGGTGCAAGAATCAAACTGCATGTTTGATTTGCCAACAAAGCTTTACGATGAGCGCTTGTACGGCCTATTTTAAAACTATTTTTTCTATGACGCATTAGTTGTTTTCCTCATTTTCTGTTTCATCACCAGCTTTAGCTTTTTCTATTTCAGCCTGTAAAGCATCGTTAACAGTTTCGCTAAAAGTCATACCTAGAGATAATCCCATTGAGTCAAGTTTAGCTATAATTTCATCAAGTGACTTTTTACCAAAATTCTTGTATTTCAACATTTTGGATTCTGGTTTAAGACAAAGTTCACCTATCA
This sequence comes from uncultured Victivallales bacterium, assembly GCA_964625675.1. GTDB lineage: Bacteria > Verrucomicrobiota > Lentisphaeria > Victivallales > GWF2-38-69. Next base: position 379 of record CAZVCD010000187.1, read on the forward strand.
GTACTATGCTTGCATTATTCAAACAGTTCTGAGAACGAACTGAAAGATTCATTGCATCTACATCCTGAATTAACAGTTTATAAAGAGGCTTTTCATCATCACTTATCAATTCGTCAAGCTGCTGAACTTCACTCTGTCCCATGAATGGGCGCAGATGTTCTTTTAGAATTTTAGCGCCTTTTTCAAGAGCATCTTCAGGTGTAATTCTACCATCAGTCCAAACTTCCATGATAAGACTATCCATCTCAGTTTCTTCGCCAAGACGTGCAGCTGCAATCTGATAGCGCACTCTTTTTACGGGACTGAAAAGGCAATCTATTGGAATAGTTCCAATAACGATATCATCTTTTTTGTTTTTATCTGAAGCCCTATATCCTCTGCCTTCAACTATTTCAATTTCGGCACGAAAATCTGTTTTCTTGTCTATAGTACAAATAATCTGATCTTTATTAAGTATCTCAATTGTACCGTCAGTTACAATATCGGCACCTGTAACAGGACCAATAGTATCTTTTTTGATTTCAAGTTTTTTGGGCAAGTCAGTGTGTGATACAACAAGAATTTGTTTCAAATTCAATACTATTTCAGTAACATCTTCTATTACTTTAGGTATTGTAGCAAATTCATGAGCTACTCCATCAATCTTTACAGACGCTATAGCTGCGCCTTTTAAAGATGAAAGCAGAACTCTGCGCAAAGAATTACCTATTGTATGTCCAAAACCGCTTTGAAAAGGAGCTGCCGTGAACTTCGCATAGGTTGAAGTTACAGTGGCTTCGTCTACTTCTATATTTTGTGGTATTGGAAAATCATAAGAAAGTCCCATTTTTTCCTCCGAGTATTATTTAGAATATAATTCAACAACTAGTTGCTCATTAGCAGGAGCCTGTATTTCACCTTCTTGTGGAAGTCGAATTATTTGTCCTTTTAATGTTTCTTTATCTAATGTCAGCCATTCAGGCAGTTTATTAGAACTTTCAGATGCTTCAAGGTTCTTCTGGACCATAGCTTTACTTCTGTCAGATTTCTTAAGTTCAATTGCATCACCTTGCTTTAAAGTAGAGGACGCAATATTTACTTTTCTTCCATTGACTTTGATATGACCATGTGTCACGGCCTGTCTAGCTGCTGATCTTGAAGGCGCAAAGCCTAAACGATAAACAATATTATCTAATCTTTGCTCAAGCAAAGAAAGCAGTTGAAAACTGGTTATACCTTCTTTTTTTGAAGCTAGTGCAAATATTTTTCTAAATTGTTTTTCGGTTATACCATAAGAACGACGAATTTTCTGTTTAGCTCTTAACTGCTCACCATAATCTGACAATTTAGGTCTGCGGCGTTTGCTGTTTGCTCCTGGCACGGGACGTTCCCGATCAATAGCGCATTTAGCTTTCATACAACGCTCGCCTTTAAGGAATAACTTTATTCCTTCCCTGCGGCATAATTTACATGCAGGTCCTGTGTATCTTGACATAATTTAATAATCTCCAATTCTGAAATTTTTATACACGACGTCTTTTAGGGGGTCTGCATCCGTTATGCGGAACCGGTGTAATGTCTCTAATAGTTACAACTTCTACTCCTGCTGCAACCATAGCTCTTACTGCGGATTCACGACCTGGGCCTGGACCTTTTATACGTGCTTCAACTTCGCGCATCCCATAACTCTGTTGGGCTTTCTTAATAGCATCTGTTGCAACCAGCTGAGCTGCATATGCTGTACTTTTTCTTGACCCTTTAAAACCGGCTTTACCACCACTTGCCCAGCAAAGGACTTTTCCGTGTGGATCAGTAACAGTTACCTTAGTATTATTGAATGTCGCGATTATATATGCAATACCACTTGGTACCAAGCGACCGCCTTTAAGCTTGCGCTTAGGGGCAGCAGAAACTTCTTTTGTTTCATTGTCTGCATCTGTTTGTTTAATCTCTTTTTCTTCAGCCATAATATGAATTCCTTAATTCGAAAAATGCTATTAGGTTTTCGCAAGTTTCCTCTGAGTTTTATCACGTATTGCGCCAACAGTTTTCGAACGTCCTTTTCTAGTACGCGCATTTGTTTTAGTTCTCTGTCCGCGGACAGGAAGTCCTCTGCGATGTCTGATACCTCTATAAGAACTAATAGAAGATAGCCTACGAATGTCCTGTAATACAGAACGGCGCAGATCTCCTTCAACAAGATAGTCATTTTGCAGCAATGTTGTAATGGCCGAAATATGTTCATCTGTTAAATCATCAGCTTTAGTTCCCAAGGGAATATTTGCTTTTTCTACTATTTCCAATGCTTTGGATGGACCAATTCCATAAATGTATCTAAGAGATATTTCTACTCTTTTTCTTCCTGGAATGTCTACTCCCAATATTCTAGGCATATCAACCCCTCATACTTTATTAATTATATAATATTTACCCTTGTCTCTGTTTGTGTCTTGCATTACGCGAGCACAATACTCTGATGATTCCGCCTCTTTTTACAATTTGGCAGTATTCACATCTACGTTTTACTGAAGCTCTGACTTTCATGATTTATTTCCTCAAATTCCATGATTCCTATTGCTTTACTTCAACCAACCATTTGCATCCAATGACCAACTACTTGTGCCCAGCAGTCAGATAAACGCAAATATAAGGCTCATGCCCAGTAAATTAAGCAAAAACCCTCATTATACTTAAATTTTATACATCCTTCAGCCGTAAAACGACATCAAAGGTGTATATAATAGACTTTCATAGCAAACAATCAAGGAAAATCCTTAAAAAAAATTAAATTTATTTTTAATTAATAGTGGGAAATAGCTAAAAAGCCTAGAACGACAACAAATTAACCTAATTTTATTTTAATTTTTAGTGGGAAATATAATATTTTTGTCTATTTTAATATTCTGTATGTTTATTTTTGCTCTTTTTTTTAAATGTTATCTCCGGCAATCATCTTTACCGGACACCATTTAACTATAAAGCTAAAGAAACAAACTCCATATTTTATAATAATAATAATAATAATAATAATAATACCAAGAACAGAGGTACTAAATGACGACCGAAAAGCTTCCTAAATATGACATCACCAAAGACATTTGGAACAGGAAATACAGATTTAAAGGCAGCGATGCTGTAACTGAAGACGTTACAGTTGAGGACACATGGGAGAGGGTGGCAAAAGCTGTCGCAGCAAAAGAAAAAGACGCACAGTTTTGGGAAAAAGAATTCTATCGCATTCTTGAAGATTTCAAATTTCTTCCGGCTGGACGCATTATTGCAAATGCAGGAACAAAGCTTGATAGCGTAACAATGTTTAACTGCTATGTATTAAACAATATTAATGATTCTATTGAAGGGATTTTTGATACAGTTAAAAATGCTGCATTAACTCAGAAACAGGGTGGCGGTGTTGGTTTTGATTTTTCTTCTATTCGCCCAAAAAATTCTCCTATTCAGGGTTGTGGTGCTCAGGCTTCAGGCCCAATAAGCTTTATGCAGGTTCTTGATGCAACCTGCCGCACTATTATGAGTGCAGGCCAGAGAAGAGGGGCTCAAATGGGAGTTATGCGTTGTGACCACCCTGATATTGAAGATTTTATAACAGTAAAGCAGGATGGAAAAAGCCTTCGCATGTTTAATTTATCTGTTGGAATTACAGATAAGTTTATTGAAGCAGTTAAGAATAATGAGAATTGGGAACTTGTCTTTGAAGGAGAGGTTTACAGAACAGTAAGGGCTACTGAATTATGGGATTTGATAATGAAGTCCGCCTATAACCATGCAGAGCCAGGTTTCATCCTTATCGATCGTATTAATAAAATGAATAACCTTTATTACTGTGAATCAATAAGAGCAACAAACCCTTGCGGGGAGCAGCCGTTGCCTGAGTTTGGTGCATGCCTTTTAGGCTCAGTAAATTTGACTAAATTTGTAAAATATCCTTTTACCATACGAGCAGCAATCGATTTTGACGCGCTGGAAAAAACTGTTAAAAAAGCTGTTAGATTTTTAGATAATGTTATCGACTTAAGTAACTATCCTCTTCCCGAACAGGAAACTGAAGCAAAATCAAAAAGAAGAATTGGGCTTGGAATTACGGGGTTAGCTGATTTCTTAATCTTTATGAAAATAAGATATGGTTCAGCTAGATCTGTAAAATTAGCTGAAGAAGTTATGCGTAAAATAACACATACTGCTTACCAGGCAAGTGTTGATCTCGCAAAAGAAAAAGGTGCTTTTCCTCTTTTTAATGCAGAAAAATATCTTGCTGGAAATTTCATTAAATCTCTCCCGAAAGATATCAAAACACAGATTGCACTATATGGGATTAGAAATTCACATTTAACATCCATTGCACCTACTGGAACAATTAGTATACTTGCAGGCAATGTTTCCAGCGGTCTAGAACCTATTTTTGCTTTACATTACAAAAGAAAAGTAAGAAACACTACAGAAGAAGATGTTACTGAATATGAAGTTACTGATTACGCATATCGTGAATATTTAAGATTCCGTAAGCTTGATTCTATCGACGATAAAAAACTACCGGAATTCTTTGTAACTACAGATAATATAGGGCCTACTGAACATTTAGCTATTCAAGGAGCTCTGCAGAAATATGTAGACAGTTCAATTTCTAAAACAATAAATGTCCCTGCAACTTACCCATTTGAAAAGTTCAAAGATATTTATATCAAAGCACATGAAAAAGGTTTAAAAGGATGTACAGCATTTAGGCCTTCTGAATTTATTTCAGGAATACTTACTAAAAAAGAAGAAAACAAAACAAAAAAAGAAAAACCTCTAAAAATAGAGATTCCTGCAAGGCCCAATAGACTTCAGGGAACAACTTATAAAATTACAACTCCACTTGCTCCAGATGCACTTTACATCACAATCAACGACATTGTTGAACTCGACGGGACTCATCGCCCCTATGAGCTTTTCATCAATACAAAAAATCTTCAGCATTTCAGTTGGGTTGTTGCAATGACTCGCCTTATTTCATCTGTCTTCAGAATACATAAAAACCCGTCATTCTTGGTAGATGAACTAAAAAGCATTTATGACCCGAATGGTGGATATTTCAGTCGAGGAAAATACATCCCTTCACTAGCTGCCGATATAGGTAGAACAATTGAGGAACATTTGACTAAAATCGGCCTTTTTGGCGATCATCCAGTGGTTATAACAAAAGATCTAGTTGAGCCTGAGCCAGCGACAGTAAGCGCCACAGCAGGAATAAGTAGTAATAATAGAATGTTTTGCCCTGCATGTAATGAAAAAAGCTTGATAAACCAGGAAAATTGTCTGAAATGTTTATCCTGCGATTACAGCAAATGTAGTTAGGTTTTAAGTTTTAGGGGTTAGGTTTTAG
>CAZVCD010000188.1:0-5724 GCA_964625675.1 uncultured Victivallales bacterium
TCTGACCTCTGCTCTCTTCCTATCCATCCTTCCAATTTTCCTATCTATTCTGCCTCGTTGTTTGTGCCTGCTCGAACTGTTCGTTAGCCTTGCAGAAAAAGTTTTATTTTTCCTTTGGAAACTAAGATAAGCCACGCCGCTGGTGCGTTTACCTTATAAATCTTCACTTTTTTGCTTAATCGGCTAAATCGCTCACAGTCCGGCTCCCCGGCGTAAACAAAACGGTTCAGAACAGCAGAAAATCTAAAAGGAGACAGGACAATGAGTAACACAGCGACACAAATCAAAAAAATCACAACCGAAAACAATCCACTGCAAAGCACATTTGATTTCAGTAAACCGTATACAGATAATATCGCAAAATGTTTCTATGTTAAGGAAGCAGCTACAGGAAATTCAATCTCATCTCCGGAAGCAGTCTATGAAGAGATGAAGGAAATCTCAAATGCGGATCAGGAATCTCTCTGGATAATTGCAGTAAATGCTAAAAATAGAATAATTGCAAAAGATCTTGTAGGATTAGGCGGTATAAACTTTGCCAGTGTAGATCTTAAAATACTGTTCAGAAGATTAGTACTTCATAACGCACTTAACTTCTTTATGGTTCATAACCATCCAAGCGGCGACACTGAACCTTCGAAAAACGATATAAGTCTGACAGACAGAGTTAAGACAGCATCAGAAATTCTTGACATTAAACTTTTAGATCACCTCATCATAGGCGACAACGGATACTTTTCATTTTCGAATAAAGGACTTTTATAAGTCCATTTACAGCCTAAGGGCTGTTTTTTAAAGAGATATCAGTCTTCGCTCCGAGCTTACGGAGCTACGCCTTGACAAGAGGGGGAAAGAAACTCAAATAAACCATCAGGCTTCACTTGCGCTGCTGTGGTTGCTCACTCAGTCCCTGTTGCCACGCGGACTACTCCCGAAAAAATCGGTGATTTACTGCTCTGCGGCGTCGGGTGCAAGCCATTGTGGGGTTACACTTATTCTCCACTAATTCTATTTGTCCCCAGTCTAGAAAAAATTTCAATTTCTATATAAATACATAACTACAATAGAAAATAATTGATTTATACCTTATAATTTTTGGAGTGAGCTGAAAGCGGGGGTGGTTGCAGGTATTGTCTAGTAGAGGAAGTAGATTTTATTCTAGATCCTCAATACATGCCGATGGATGAATTCCTGGCTTATTTCTAATTTATGATAATATATAAAATATAAAATATAAATAACGATATCATATTTGATTACAGGCAATGGTAAAAAAACAAACATTATGGAATAATTAATAAATAATAAAAGGGGCTAAGTTATGTTAAATAAAATCAGATATCTGGCTATTTTAAACTTTTTCGTTTTAATTCTATTATCGCTATGCATATCATGTCAACCTATTACTAGCAATAATAAAGCAGCGCTAATAAATTATGATTATTCTTTCTATTTTGAAAATATTGATTCATTGAAATCAAGCAATGTAAAACTCATAGATAAATATAAAGATCAATATGAATTTATTTCTATGCCTGTAGACTGGAATAACACTGATGGCACAAAATTTAACTTAAGAGTTTTTCATGCGAATCCTGACTTTAAAAAAGTTAAAAAGATATTTTTATTTGCAATTGGCGGACCTGGAGAGCCTCTTGATGAAGAGTTTGCCATTAAAATTAATAAGGCACTGGGTGATGACTGGGATTTCATTGTTTTTGATCATAGAGGTGCCGCTTTATCAGCATATACAGTTGACAAAAAAAGAATTGATTTAAAATACCTCACAATATCGCAGTCAGTAGAAGATATACATTCATTAGTAACTGATATTAAAAAAGGAGATGTTAAAGCTCTAATTGTTGGAGGAGATTCAGCAGGTGCCATATTATCACTTCAGTATGCAGTCAAGTACTCTGATGAGATAGACATGCTTTATATTGACGGAGGAGCTCCTTCTGCTGAGTTTATAAATATCAGTAACAGAAAAACTTTAGATATGATTACAGAAAAACTGAAACCTTTAAATATTGGAGAAATTGCAGATTATTATAATGTTAATCATGATCTGATGTTTGAAACACTGATGAATTTCGGTGCAGAAGATCCTGGACTAAAGCAGGATTTCTGGAATGATTTTAAAAATAAAAATTCAAATGCAGAAAAAATGCTTAAGAATTATTTTGAAGCAAATGTTCTAGTTCCTCCGTTTGAAGAAGAGAATAAGCTTATCAATGCAATAGTCACTACACAAAGACTATATTATACCATTGGCTGCATGGATTATCTGCCTGAGAAGCAGGATATTAGTTCACTCTATACTTTTCTAAAATCCTATAATGACATGTCTAAGATATTTGCTGATAAGTATAACCTGAGAAGAAACCCGTTTAACTATAAAGAGCAACTTGGAAAAATTAAAACTGATACAATTATCACTGATGGACTTGATGATTATATCATTCCATTCCAAAACAGTATAGATATTTATAAACTTATGGATAACACCAATGCTGTCTTATTCGGTGTAAAAGATACAGCACATGTAGTTATTATTACCGATCAATATGAATTTATAGCTGAACTTATTAATAAATATATTGAAACAAAATCTTTATCAGAGGTTAAGAAATTCATAACTAAAAACAAGAAAGCAGTACTTTACTAAAATTGACAAATCATAAGAAGTTCTACTAGGCCACATTAAGTGTTTTGTCCTTATATATATTGACACATTAACAACAAAGACCAGGACAAGATACTGCATTCATGCTTTTTGCATCTTTAATTTAAAAATCCATCCCTCTCCCTTTATCTTTACTATAACCTTTGCCAACTTTATAGCTCCGATCACTGATACTCTTCGGATAGAATCTATCAGGATCTTTTCCAAAAACCTCAGGGCAGGGGATGTCTTTAGTTAATACCCGATCTTTCCTATGTTTTTCAATTGCCTTATAATCTTTTATATAATCAAAAAGGTTCATTTTAAGTTTATTAACCGAACCTTTAAGTATATCCCATATTCTGTTTCTGCTTACAACTTTCTTTTCAGACCTGACATTATCCCTATAACTGATTCTATCTTTTACAGCATCATCCTTAATTGTAAATATCTCATCTGCAGTTTTTCCATATTTTGAGAGACTGCTGTCAACTATGGATGTTTGATAATCTCTATAAGTTTCCTTTGTTCTATTATCAACAGTGGCGGTGCCACTTAATACATCAAGTACAGCGGTCCTTGATGTCAGAGCTTTTGCCTGAATAAAAAGCTGTTCTTTATCAGGTACATTTATTCTGCATTCATGTACGCCTCTTGTCGCAGCTACATACATGGCATCTTTATTAATTGTTTCGGCTGCTATAACTACATAAGGGGCCTTTGATCCCTGGCGTTTATGGGAAGTACTTACAAACCCATACTGTAAACTTGAGTATCCTTTGGGTATTACTACACCTTCACTTGTTGCAATATTCCCATACCTGTCTTTGCCCCGTACCGTAAAAATATCACCGTTTGCTATATCATTATGACCAAGTCTGGACATAATTTTATCACCCCGACATAGCTCAATAGATTTTGTTTCACCTACTTCATAAGTTTTATAATCACTGATCCTCAACATCCTGGAATTGCTTAAAAGAACACGGTTGATGTTTCTCTTGTCCTTAATAATTCTATCTACACTTAGAAGCTCATGCTTTCTGAAACTTCCGTTATCTTCTCTAATTAATATCTTCTGACCTTTGATATAACTCTTTACGGATCGTTTCTGCGCAGCGGTCCAGTTTAATGATTTAAACACTTCCTTCTTAAAAGATAAATCAGAGTCTACGACTCTTTTTTCTTTTAACTCAACGCGTAATGCCTCTGTTATTTTTTCAGCTTCCTTATGTGTCGGAGTTATAAAAATACATTTGTCCAGATTTCTGCCGTCATCGGTAAACTTCATATAATCATCTACAGCATTCTTTACATACTTACCCTGTCCTTCATTTACCCATTTCAACGACTCATGTTTATCAAGTATATATAATCCGCCTTCAATATCTCCTGAAGACATCATCGATGCCGCACGTTTGTAATAGTCATTCTTCTGGCGGAAAATCTTATTCAGATGCGACTGATGTATATCTGAATAAGTTTCAAGTATCCTTAAAAAATCTCCTGCTGCTACAGATTTATGCTGCTTTGTATCTCCAATAAATAAGACTCTTGAGTCTGTTTTCTCAGCGATCTTCATTATCGATGTTCCGTCAATGTTTGATAACAACCCTGCTTCATCAACTATAATCAAACCTTTTCTGAAACCACTGTGGTTATGCTTAAAACTTTCAACGGTTCTTGCATTTTTAAAACCTTCACCAATCAGAATATTCTTCCCACCGGTCTGCGGTGCTAAGTAAACCACGTTTGAAAGTTTATCAAATCCTTTCTGCAACTCAGACAGAGTTGAAGTTTTACCGGAACCTGCAACACCCCGAAGAGACATGTATTTATCTGTTGAACATAAAATTTCTTTTATCGCTTTTCGCTGCTCTGTGTAATCTCTTTCACCATTATCTTCAAGCTTAGAGCTCTCAACTCCACTGAACGGAATAAAGTTTTTATTAATTTCTTTATAACTATTCTTCGAATATTTAATTTTTTCAACGGCCCATAACTCAAGATTCATTCCAGTTTGTGTACCGATGTCACTCCTGAGAAAACTATTTTTATAATTGTCATTTAATTTTATAAGCTCACGGTTGCACATCACTTCATTCTTCAGACTTTCAAGATGAATGTGACCAAGTCCCTGATTAAGACACTCTGCTAATACCTGATTACCCTTTAACACACTCTTTCTGGAATATAGGTGACCTATTGAATGCTTTATGATCTCATCCATCTTCGATTGATCATAATAATCAACTTCTATCCCGGACAAAGTTCGACCAACAGCATTAGTCTTTAATCCCATTAAATATTTTTTTTCATCAGAACTTAACTGAGCAAGCTGCTGCTTTAGTACTTTTTTTGTCGAAATCTTATCAAGCTTTTTATTTCTGGACTCTTTTACTAAAATACTTATTTCAGCAGTGGTAGGTTTTCTTCCGTAGAACTCTTTGAATCTTTCTATCTCAGTATCAATAACCGCTCTTCGCTTGGAATATCGTTTCAAAATATCTTCAGATAATCCTTTAATTTCAAAACCTTCAATAATGCCCTTAGTATTGATTTTATCTTCAATCTCATAACCCAACGCCCTGACTCCTACAGCCATGTGGTTCTGATAAACTTTCCCGGCATAGCGTATTGCTCTAACCATAGAGCTTTCCTGAAGTGCTAGAATTCTTCGGCTCCCGGCGTTATAAGTTGCGTTCGCAACAACACAGTGTGTGTGGATCTGAGGATCAAGAGAACGCGATGCATCATGATGAAATACTGCTGCAGCAACGTTTCCTGTAGTTAAAGGCTCAAGCAATATACCACTCCTTGAATTATCACGGCACGACGCAAACTTCTCAAGCTCCCTCATCGCTAAACCAAATGATTCCCTATGCAATACCCGCAAACGATCATCTCCCAAAGTCACAGCCATTACAGAGACAGATTTTTGCGCGGAACACTGAAAGTCGTAGAAACGTATACCGCCAATCCGGTTCCTTGGTGTAAGCTTTTCACCACTCGCAGGATTAATGTTTTTCCGTATCAATTCAAAACTACTATCACCGGCC
>CAZVCD010000189.1:0-5703 GCA_964625675.1 uncultured Victivallales bacterium
TTAATTTTTTAATAAGCTTATATAACACATAAATAATCAGGTAAATATTTATTACCAAAGCTGCGGTAATATGCAGCGGTGAATAGGCAGCAAGATAGAAAGCTACACAAAAAAGGAATGAAAAGAATCGATATTTCTCCAATAGTTGGAGTTCACCGAAATACCGTAGGCGAATGGATAAGTATTTGAAAAACAAAAGGGCAAAACGGCTTACAAGTTGCGAAAGCAGGTTGCCCAGTTGGCTTGAAGCGACTTTTATTGCCGCATGAAGAAAAGGAAATTCAAAAATGCTTGGTAGACAAGTGCCCTGATCATCTAAAACTACCTTTTGCTCTTTGGACACGCATGGCTGTAAAAATGCTGATAAAAGAATCTTATAATATTGATTTACCCATCCGCACTATGGGGAACTACCTTAAACGCTGGGGCTTTACTCTACAAAAACCGGTAACCCGGGCATATGAACGCAACGAAAAACATGTTCAAAAGTGGCTAAATGAAGGATATCCTACCATTAAAGAAATTGCAAAAAAAGAAGGCTGTTCAAAATAACTTTTTGATACAGCCCCATATAAGTTTTTTTTATAAACCTTTTATTTGATTATTATCAGCATTAAATGTGATAAGTTTAATATCATAATACTTAGGATAAAGATGATTCTGTTGGCTATAGATCAAAAAAACTTTATCTGCAGATGTAGTTATAGAAAAAGCATATGTTTCTGGAAGCTCTGTCCATTTTATTTTCTTTGAAACATAATTCCATACCGCATAATAAGTTTTTTTAGCATCAGACATTACGAGCAATACAGTCTCATCATTCAAGAAAGCAAAATCAACCATTATTTGTGCTTCTGTAATAATATCTACACCTTTTCTCACAGGATTAAGTGAAAATCCTTTTGGTAAACAAATAGAATATCTATCTTTAGTTGTACCATCTGCCTCTACCTTGACCTTGGTAAGGTTAAATTTCTGTTTTTTATTACTATCTACAGAAACATAGCCTGTCCAAAATTTAGTTGGATCGTTCTTATCAATTTTACGTAGAGATTTAGTCGGTTGTATAAAATTAGAATAATCATCCAATTTAACTGATTCCAATGAAAAAAATTTCCAATCCCAATCTCCAGTCCATTTATTATTAGTTTTATCATATTTTCCTTCAAGTTTAATAACATTAAGAGAAAGATATTTTACAGTATCTGTGCCTTCAATATAAATCTTAGTAGCATAAGTGATTACACATGTTTTCCTCCCATCTTTAGGATTGATTTCAAGGCTAGCTTTACCTATTGAATATAATAAACCAGGAGTATGAAAATCATGACAATTCCAGTTCTTCTTATTATCCATCCAGCGCAATGTAAGCTCATTAACTCCCCAATACCCTCGTTGAACTATCACAGGTATATCTGTATCTGGATCTAATTCAGTAAGAGAAACAGCCATTACCATATAAAGAGAGCTCAATGAACACACAAATTTTTTTACAAAATTCTGATATAAGGAACTGGAATTAAATCCATGTAACATTATGCCTGAAGTAAAATCATTCCAGATGTAGCTTAAATAAATATGGCCATTCTTATCAGTAACTATTGACGGGACAGGAGGAAGGTTCTGGACTGGAATTCCTAGTGAGGCCAAATTATATTCACCATCCTTGTCAGCTGCTGCTATCAAATAACAATTTTTGTTTTGTTTATAGGCAATAACTGGCCAATCATTTTTATAATTCTTAGTTGCTACTAACTGTAGCACAGGATAATCAGATACTGTTTTTATTGTTCTTTCTACCGGATTTGCATTTACATTAATACTAACAGAGAGCATGGATAGCACCAATACGCACATTAACGTTGCATTGTGATTTCTTTTCATTTTTTCCTTCTTTATAAAATTTTATTGTGTTCTAGTGTTATATTAACAACACAGGCTTTAATTATTATTCACTCTACCGTTTGTTTTTCTCAGCGTCTTATTTTATTTTTTTTATAAATATTCTCACACAAGTTTTATAGCGAATGTACAGGAAGAATATCCAGATAAAAATCTTTATAAAATCCCCATGATGCTCCTTGTTTCTCTCTATGCTCTAACTCTTCTGATAGAAACTTATGAAATATTTTTAAATGATCCCTACTAAGACAAGTCATCTTTATATTTAAAACACTTAATCCTATATTAAATGTTTCTTTTTTGTCAAGTGTTAACTCCAATGATATAACAATCAGGAAATTATTTTTTCGCCTTAAATTAGCGCTATTCTAGACAGGTTCTACCTAATAATATTCACAGGTAGAAATGAAATTCTTCGAGTTTGTTTTATATAAACATTAATTTTTAGATAAACGAAAAAAGTTACCTTTATCCCATTTTTTTAGAAAATCTGTGAAGAATTTTTAATTAACTAGTAAATCATTAATAGTTCGATCTATAAAAGAAAATTAGGAGGTTAAGTATGACTGAGATAGAATTTTATAGCTTCAAATTGAGAACTCTCGCTAAAACTAATGGCAGAAATATTCATAATATTCCGCCATTATTAGGGTACATTAAGTCCGCAGTACTAAGTTTGGCAAATGGTAATGATATTGATTTCTCAAGTAAATGCTGGACTCATTTCATAAAATGAGCTAAAAGAAGCATTAGTAAGACTTTGCAGAACGCCTAAGGATGTTAATAATTCAATGAAGAAAAAATTAATTTCTAAAAGGGAAGCAGCGTATACTTGAAGACAGTAAATATGGAAACAAGATATTGTTTCTTGAACTTGCACCGGAAGAAAGTGGAAAAAATCTTGATTTACAGTTTGAAGTTAAACGTAAAGAAAAAACTGCCTATACCGAAAATGATATCAATATTAAAAAATACACGGAAGCTCCAGCAAATAAGAGTTTTAAAAATATTGCAGAGAAAGTCGTTGAAGGCAAAAACAGCAGCTTTGCTGCTGTTCGATGTGTTTGTTCACTTAAACCTTAAACCTTAATGTGCTTACAGCACAGACATTAAATAGGTCTTTTCAAAGTGAGTTCGCAAAGTTTTCAATTAGTTGTTCCATGTATTTAAGTTTAGCAAGAGATTTAATCCATTTAGAAGAGACAAACTCCAGACCGAAAAGAATACCCGCCAGGCCTCCTGTTACAGCTGCTGTAGTATCAGTGTCAATTCCAAGATTTATAGCTTTCAATACAGCCTCTTTGTAATTTGAGCTGTTAAGCAGGCACCACAAACTTGCTTCAAGAGTATCAATTACATAACCTGAACTTTTAACTGCGCTTCTATTTAACTGCAGAATTTCAAAGTCTGTAATGCGTTTAAAATGAATCTTTTCTTCTTTAGGTATATGAGGAGCAATAATCCTGTTTGCATTTGTCAGTGCTTCATAAAGATTTTTCCCTTTAAAGAGTTCTGATACAATTAGAGAATACAATGCACAGGCTATCTTTGACCTAATATGGTTATGAGTCAAAGCAGATATTTCAAAGCTCTTTTGGATTATTACTTTTTCTGTTTCATTACTCAAATATATTGAGAGAGGCAGTATTCTCATTAGCGATCCGTTGCCGTTAGAAAATTCTGAAGTTTCTCCACATGTTTTTATATCTTTATTAAGCTTAAAATTTTTACATGCCTTAGCTGTCGTATTTCCAATGTTAAATGTCCTCCCGCAGGGAGTCATATAACCTTTATAAGCCCATTTACAGAAACCTTTCATGATTTCTTCAGGATTGTATCCGCGAGTTAAACATTCCATTGTAACTAATGTCATGGAAGAATCATCAGACCAACTTCCCGGAGGCTGGTTATAAGTACCGTAACCAATCATATCTTTTAGCGGATTACGATCGAGTTCTTCTCTTGATTTAGACTCAACGGGAACGCCGAGAGCATCTGCTAATACTAATCCAATTATGCTGTTTTTTACTGTTTCATTTTTCATAATAAAAATTTTCTCTATGGATTCTAGTCAATAACATTAATACAACGGCTGCATTTGTTTCAGTGTTAAAACTTTAGGGTCGTTCTTAATCTGATTGACATATTTTACATATGCTTTTGGAGCATTTTCAGGATTATATACGGCATTAAGAAGAGAACCCAATCTGATTCCGGCTTTATACAGCTGCATTTCTGATGTTTTCTGAGCTGCTTTCTGATATTTTTTATCTGGTGTATTTATAATTAGTTTACCTTTTGATTCAAGCTTTGAGTTCTTAAACAAATCAGGTGCTGCAGCATATTTTACAGCTGTTTTGTATGTGTCGACAGCCCAATCATCAGTACTGCAGCTTTCAGTCAGCTGTTTCTTCATATTCTTAAAGTCGTTACTGTACTTTTGGGCCTGGTTATCAATATAGGCTTCTTTCTTATTATCAAGATAAAGTACATTATTACCCATCGGTACAGAGTTATACAGACCTCCTGCCAAATCCCAGTAACCATGCAGATAATATGCTTTCTCCTCTTTGCCTGCATAACGCGCTACTATATCCGAAGGTTTAGAAAACCTGATCATATCAGCACCGTTTGGAGATATCAGATCACCTTTTTTATCTTTCAAATATATGTAGGCAACATGCAGCGGCTGAGTTTGATCCGCAACCAGATGTATAAGAAACCTTAAGGCAATAGCTTTGTAATTCTCATCTGATGTCTTAGAAGTCAGCGTTTTTATGCAGCTGTCAATCACTTTTATACTGTTGGCATTTCCTGTTCTTTTTACTTCATCGCTAACAGCCTTTTCGGGTGTTATTTTAGATGGATCATCAAAGAGTATTTTTGAATGCATTGTATGAGCATCTGCATAAAATTTTTCAGCTTCGGGTTTTTTCCATGTTCCGGCATATTTAATTGAATCAGCCCAAGGTGCAGCCGCGCATATTAAAAAAGAATCATCTTTGGCTTTTATTTCAACCGGAACAGGTTTGGTTATTTCCTTTTTCAGTAACAGGTTGATATCCGACTTTGTTTTTGCTGTCAGATCCTGATATGCTATTCGGGCGGCTATCATGTGGCCTGTCTGATCCCATGCGAAAGCATTAACACAGAATAACACTGTTATTGAAACCAAAATAAAAGATTTTAAAATATTCACTGTTACTCCTTAGACTGTAAATTTTAATATTAAAAACTCATTATACCGTTTGTGTCCATGAGTCAGGTATTTATTTTTTTCTTATATAATCAATCCATAGAAATATGGCAACTATGAACGTTATAAAATTGTACCACTTCAATGCCTGCTGCCCTGTTACAATACTAAATATTGTTATTAGGCTTGTTATGGTTAAAAGTACTGCGGCAATTAATAGTAGTTTTCTTCTTGTTGTGTTGTTCATGCTTTCCCTTTATGTTTTTACTTATTATATGCTAGTTTAATTCAAACAACATTACACGATGCATGGATTGACCTGTAATTACGGTTCTGCCCTTCCCGATTAAGCAGTAATTCAGGGAATATTGTGTTTGGAACTCCGATCATAAGGTACTCAAGAAAAATCAGTCGTGTTGAGCTGAACTCCTCCCATATACATATATATGTTTTCTTCAGATAGCTCCATAAAAAACAAATTATTCTATATTAACATGTTAATATAAATTATTAGAATTACAATATACAATTTCTGCATTTAACGTGAACAGCAGAAGACGGAGCTTGGAGGGCTGTGAATAGAGAACATAGTATAGAGTAACAGT
>CAZVCD010000190.1:0-5696 GCA_964625675.1 uncultured Victivallales bacterium
TTTGAAGGGTGTTTTACGAATACGCATACATTAGCAAATAATATTAAAAACAAAAGGTGAAATTATGAATAGTTCATCAGCGTCAGAAAACAAAAGTAAAAAAGAAGTCATCGCTGTATCATTAACGAATTATCTAGATTCAGGTTGTATTGTTGCAGGTGCAAGTGGCTTAACGCTATGGGCTAATAAATTTGATCTTAATAGCTTTACCATAGGTTTACTCGGAGCTATCAGCGCAAACGCATTCGGAGCAGCATTTGGAGCACTAATAGGAGGTCATGCAGCAGATAAGTTTGGACGAAAGTTTATCTATACCTATAACATGCTTATTTACATTTTAGGTATTGCCATTATTGTGTTTGCTATAAATTTCCCTATGTTACTAGTTGGATTTTTAATTACTGGTTTATCAGTAGGAGTTGGTGTTCCCGCTTCTTGGACTTATATTTCAGAACAGGCTGATCCAAAAATAAGAGCTAGAAACATTGGTATATCTCAGTTTGCCTGGTCGCTTGGTCCAGCAATCATCTTTACATTAGGTGTCATCGTTTCACCACTAGGGCTTTTTGGGAACCGCTTGCTTTTCTTATCACTTCTAATCGTCGCAGTTGTCGCTTGGGTCTTACAACGTAGACTTGACGAATCAAAAGATTGGGAAGCAGAACAGGCAAAATTGAAAAAAACGACTGTTAAACAAGCACATCCATTTAAACAAGTTTTTTCAAATACTGTCAATATAAAATCGATTTTATTCCTTGTCGGTGTTTACATGTTCTGGAATCTAGTTGCAGGTGCAATGGGCTTCTTCATGCCATTCATTTATGAAACAGTTGGCGGGTTATCCAATATACAGGCAAACCTATTGCAATCAGTGCTTTGGATTTTAACGGCCGCAGGAACTTATTACGGATTTGCCAAATTCGGTGACCGTGTTAGTCACCGTTGGTTATTTTTCGCAGGTGGAGCAATGGCTGTTGCTTCATGGATTGTTTTGACTTATGTCGGCATGTCTTGGACTGCCTTATGGACATTCGTTGTTCTTTGGGGGATATCAGCAGGTATTGGTGCACAAGCATTTTACGCATTATGGTCAACCGAATTATTTCCAACTCAATATCGGGGTGGTGTTCAAGGAATTATGTTTTTCATTGTACGCGGCAGTGCTGGTATTTGGTCTATAGTTTTCCCTGTCATCCTAGTAAACCTTGGATTCACGGTAGCTGGTACGATGATGATTATCCTCTTAGCTGTTTCCTTACTGATTGGTGTAATTTGGACACCGAATACACGAGGACGTCAGCTTGCTGAAATCACTAAAGAACGCTATGAAGATTTGAACAACGAGGAAATAAAACAAAACATGGTTTAAAGAAAAGTGATTGATATGAAAAATTACATTGCAGTAGACATTGGGGCATCGAGTGGTCGACTTATTTTAGGAAACGTCGAAAATGAAAAATTAGTTCTGCATGAAATGCATCGCTTTAAAAATGGTTTTACTTTCAAAGATGGACATGACAGATGGGAGATAGATCATTTAATCCACGAAATCTTTATCGGTCTTGAGAAAGTAAAAAAAGCAGGTATTTCTGAGATTACGCTAGGAATAGATACTTGGGCTGTTGACTATGTTTTAGTTTCCTCAAAAGGTGAGAAATTGGCTGATCCTATCAGTTACCGAGACTGTCGTACACAAAATAAGATCACAGAGCTAACATTGGAATATCCAAAAGATTATATTTATAAAAAAACGGGGATTCAATTCCTAGAGTTAAATACGCTCTATCAACTTTATGCGGAAGATAAGGAACTGATCAAAAAGGCAGACAAAATCCTGCTTATTCCGGATTTTATCGGATTTATTTTAACAGGAAAAAAGGTGGCGGAAACAACCAATTCTTCCACAACACAAATGCTCAATCTGCGTGAAAAAATATTTGATAAAGATTTGTTGAAACACTTAAATATCGATCCTTGCAAATTCGCAGACTTAACAGATGCTGGAACACGTTTAGGGGAAATCCAACCGAAATGGCATACCAAATTTGACATTCCTGCTTGTCATGTGATCACAGTTGCCACACATGATACAGCATCAGCTGTTGTTGGTACTCCTGCAAAAGGAAAAGACTGGGCGTTTCTAAGTAGTGGTACCTGGTCTTTGCTTGGTATGGAATTAAATGTTCCAATCAATAATCAAACAGCATTCGAAGAAAACTTTACGAATGAGTGGGGAGCTTACGGCACCTATCGATTCTTAAAAAATATTATGGGACTTTGGATCGTACAGGAAATCGCAAGACTGACAGATTATCAATATACCTTTGCAGAAATGGTTGAACAATCAAACCAGCATGAATTTTTCAAGCAAGTTATTGACGTGAACGATCAACGCTTTAACAACCCAGATAATATGATCGAAGAAATTCAAAATTACTGCCGTGAAACTGACCAACCTATTCCTGAATCGATAGGCGAACTAACAAACTGTGTTTATTGCAGTCTAGCAATTTGTTATACAAATGCGCTTGAAAAAATGGAACAAATCACAGGGTGTGAGATCAAGGAACTCTACATCGTTGGTGGTGGAAGTAATGTGAGTATTTTAAATCAACTGACTGCTAATCTAGCAGGCATTACCGTCTATGCTGGGCCATCGGAAGCAACAGCAATTGGAAACTTAAGTGTCCAAATGATAACAGATGGAAGCATTCAAGATGTGGTACATGCTCGAGAATTAGTTCGCTCTTCTTTTGATATAAAAGTATATCAGCCAGAAGTAATGGCAGGAACATGGGCGCTTCAACAATATAATGAATTAATTAAGAATTAAACTAAGAAGGTTTTCAAAATGAGTGAAATAACAAATCGTTATCAAGTGGCGAAGGAACGTTACGCTGCAATTGGAGTAGATACAGATAAAGCCCTTGAAAGACTAAAAGAGGTCAAAATTTCTGTTCATTGTTGGCAAGGTGATGATGTAAAAGGATTTATGAATTCGGAAGGCAAATTAACAGGTGGCATCATAGCAACTGGAAATTATCCTGGTGCAGCACGCACCCCAGCTGAATTACGTACTGATCTTGAAAAATCCTTCACACTAATTCCTGGAAAGCATAAAGTCAATCTGCATGCTATTTATGCAGACACTGAAGAAAAAATTGATTCAAACACAATTGAACCTAAACATTTTACGCCATGGGTAGAATGGGCGAAAGAACAGGAGTTAGCCCTTGATTTTAACCCGACCTTTTTCTCACATCCAATGATGAAAGATAATTACACGCTTGCTTCTCCAGATAAAGAAGTTCGTGATTTCTGGATAGAGCATGGTAAACGCTCTCGCAAAATTGCCGAATACTTTGGCAAAGAGCTAGGCCAGACCTGTATCAATAACTTCTGGGTTCCAGACGGCATGAAAGATAATCCTATCGATCGCTACACGCCTCGGAAACGATTAATGGAAGCACTCGACGAAATCTTTGCCGAAAAATTTGATGAAAAATATACGCAGGAAGCTGTTGAGAGTAAGCTCTTTGGTATAGGTGCTGAAGCTTATACGGTTGGTTCACATGAGTTCTACATGGGTTACGGTTTAACACGTGATAAGCTGATTTGTCTTGACTCTGGGCACTTCCATCCAACAGAAGTGATTTCGAATAAACTGTCTTCTTTAGCACTATTTAGTAAAGGTATCATGCTTCATGTCAGTCGTCCTGTTCGTTGGGATAGTGACCATGTTGTTATCATGGATGATGAACTGATAGAAATCGGGCGTGAACTTGTTCGGAATGATTTTTTATCAAAAACAAATATTGGTTTAGACTTCTTCGATTCAACAATCAATCGTGTTGCCGCATGGGTTGTAGGAACTCGTAATACGCAAAAAGCACTGCTTAAAGCGTTTTTAGAACCAATCGAAGATCTTAAAAAGATAGAAATTGAAAACGACTTTACAACACGTATTGTTTTAATTGAAGAATTGAAAGACTTCCCTTATGGAGATGTTTGGAACTACTTCTGTGAAATGAATGGTGTTCCGGTTGGACTTGATTGGCTTAAAGAAGTTAGCACATATGAAAAGAATGTATTATTAAAACGATAGGAATCTTATAACTAAAATGGAGAAGCTAAAATGGAAAAAAAAATTGAAAACGCACATTTTGTCCAAGAAATGATTGATACAACCACTAATCTATATCGTTTAGGTTGGGATGAACGAAATGGTGGGAACATCAGCTACTTACTACATGAAGAGGAGTTAACACCTTATCTTGATATTACAAAAGTGATTCGCAACTTTAAGATGGATTTTGATGGAACAGATTTAATAGGCAAATACTTTATAGTAACTGGGTCTGGCAAATTTTTTAAAAATGTAAAAAGCGGGCCAAGTGAAAACTTAGGTGTTATTCGTGTTGCAAATAATGGGACAAGCATTGACGTTCTATGGGGATACTCAGATGGTGGTGTGCCAACTAGCGAACTGCCGGCTCACCTCATGAGCCACATCGCTAGACTGTCTGTTAATCCAAATCATCGTGTTGTCATACACTGTCACGCAACACATCTACTTGCGATGACATTCACGCATGACTTAACGGAACGTGCTTTCACTCGCACCCTTTGGCAAATGTGTACAGAATGCCTTGTCGTTTTCCCAGATGGTGTTGGTGTTATACCTTGGCTTGTCCCAGGAACCAACGAGATTGGCATCGCAACTTCTGAAAAAATGAAAGAAACACGTCTTGTCGTTTGGCCATATCACGGAATTTACGGTTCAGGTGAAACAATGGATGAAACATTCGGTCTAATTGAAACAGCTGAAAAAGCAGCGCAAGTTTATACACTCGTTTGTTTGCAAGGTAAAATCAAACAAACTATCACAGATGAGCAATTGAAACAATTATGTGATCGTTTTGACTTGACACCTAAAGCGGGCTATCTAAATCTCTAAAGAGGAATTAAACATGGAACGCATCGCCTCAATTATGTATTTATATCCAGATAATCAAGTAGAGTACAAGAAACGTCATGATGAACTTTGGCCAGAAATGGAACAGGCTCTAAAAGACCATGGTGCATCAAACTATTCGATTTTTTTAGATTCAAATACGGATACTTTATTAGCTTACTTGGAAGTTGAAAACAAGTCTGACTTTAATAAAATCGCTGAAACAGATATTTGTAAGAAATGGTGGGCGTATATGGCACCGATCATGAAATCAAATGCAGACAACAGTCCAGTTTCCAAGGAATTATTCCAAGTATTCTATTTTGCTTAATAAAATTGTTCCTTAATTTTTAAAAAGGATGAAGAAATAATGGGAAAAAACCGTATACGAATATTATTAATTTCAGGGTTTGGGATTTTGCTACTGTCGTCGCATTTGTACGCAGCAGTTTCTCGGAAAAACGTACTGTGGCTATCGCCATACGGGAACGCAGTTGTTTATAATTTAGATTTTAAGTTAGATAAATACATTATAACTCCTGGGCAACCCTGGAAACATTTTAACGTCGGTTATGATAAGGTAGATGGAAAAATGAAAATAACTGTAGAGTGCGGTCGACATAGTAGCATAGCCGTTTTAGATTGGTTCAATAGACAGGGCCCAGCTATGATTCTATCTACAGTCGCTTCTTTTACACCATACAACCTGAATTTTGCATTTACTGGAACGCTAATGTCAAAC
>CAZVCD010000191.1:0-5696 GCA_964625675.1 uncultured Victivallales bacterium
GGAGAGCTGAAATAGCTGTTTGATAATTATTTGAATCTTTGATGAAATTTGGAGTAAAATTACGATCAATTCGACTAAGATCACTTGAAACAACTTCTACTCTATTAAAAAAATTAATAATTTTCTTAGAAATTTCTCCGTTAAATTGGGCACATACTGATAAAAATAGAGAATTAGTACGAACTTTATCTTCAAGTTTCAAACCTTCTGAAAATATTTTTTTATGAACTTGAATGCTTTGTTCTTCCCGTGAAAAAAGTTCAATATCTTTTCTCTTACCTTCGGGAAGATAAAAGAGCCATTCGGCATTAACTTTATTACTACAAACCTCAAATCCATAACGAAATTTTGTTTCATCAATTAAAAATTCTAATTCGAAAAATGAAGGCTTTGATTCGTTATCTGCTGATAACATAAAAGGAGTAATTCCCTTGATAATATCACCTTCTTGTCTATTAATTGAGTGACGGACAAAAATTATAACAAAAACTAAAGCTTTGATAATATTTGTTTTTCCTGAACCATTTGCCCCGTAGATAACAGCTGACTTGAGAAGTTTATTTTTTGATTTTGCAACAAGATTATCTTTCAGTTCACTTACTTGTCCCATTGCTTCCATATCTAATGTAATAGGCTCTTTAATCGACCTAAAATTTTCAATTGTGATGTTAAGTAACATTTTTCTCTCTCCAATATATTTATAGTTCCTATTAAACTATAAGTATAAGTCCTTTTAATAAAAAAAACCATTAAATGCAGGCAAATATGAGTTTTATTCTCATATTTTATTATAAATACCAAGGATACAAAACATTTATACTATTTCATATAAACCTCTTAACTTATCAATATGTTACAAGGTTTATGGCAATTTGTTTATTAGCCTAGCCCAAAAGCCAGCAGTTATTGATCAAAGAGTCTATTATATCATTCTGAAATGTACGTTCATCTGATTTGCTCATATATGGTTCCATAATTTTCAAACTAGTCATTATATATTCCCTAGATATACGTGATTAAACCCGCGCTTATTGGCAATATCCCGGATATTATAAAGTATTTCAGACGAAGTGCGTGGGGAATTTTTATATTTATACATCGGATGGTAAGCGGAAAAGTGCAACGGTATGTTTTTATCAAGATTATCTTCAACCCAGTCTAGAAATAAACTAATCATTTCTTCATCATCATTTTTATTAGGGATAACAAGGTTTGTCAGTTCTATATGTTTATTCAAAGCATAGAGGTATTTTATTGAATCAAGCACCGGCTTAAGCCGTGCACCTGTCATTTCTGAATAAAATTTTTCAGAAAAACCCTTCATATCAATATTAGCAGCATCAATAAGTGGATAAAGCACGTCAGCCGCCTGTTTAGAAATATAGCCGTTTGACACAAGCACAATGGCAATACCTTTTTTTTGAGCCAATCTAGCTATATCAATTGCATACTCGGCCCAGACTGTTGGTTCATTGTAGGTAAAGGCAACAGAACGACAGTTATGTTTAATAGACAGGTCAATGATAGATTCAGGAGAAAAATATTTATCCAGATTATCCATATTCTCAGAAGGAATTCCACGCGATAAATGATGATTCTGGCAGAATAAACAGTCAAGATTACAACCTAATGTACCTATAGAAAAAGTTCTAGTTCCAGGCATAAATTCGGCAAAGGGTTTTTTTTCAATTGGATCCACCTGTAATGCCACCGGATAACCATAGACCAGTGAATATAATACACCGTTTTTGTTTAATCTTACGTTACAGAATCCCCTTTTTCCATCACTAATAAGACATTGCCTAGGACATAGGCGGCAGAGCACAGAAGAAGCATCACTTTTTTTCTCCCAAAATAATGCTTTAATCGGAATATCAGCCATGTTTGCGTTCAAAATCATTCATGAAATCTAGTAAATATTCAACTCCCTCAAGCGGCATGGCATTATAGATACTTGCCCTTAAACCTTCAACGCTCCTGTGTCCTTTCAGGCCAATTAGTCCTATTTTGCGTGCTTCTTCGATAAATTTATCATCAAGTTCTTTAGTAGGAAGCCTAAACACAACATTAACTTTGGAACGATCTGCAGGGGCTACAAAATTAGTATAAAAACCGCTTGAATTTATGCGTTCGTATAGCTCTTCTGATTTCAATGTATTAATTCGATCAACCGCATCCATACCGCCCTGCTCTTTTAACCAATCTGTCACCTGTTTAAGAAGGTATATAGAAAAAGTCGGCGGGGTATTATGCATTGATTTTTTGTCTACAAAAGTATTATAGTCAAGCATAGTTGCTAGATTTTTCCCTTTTGATCTTTCTACAAGATCCTTGCGTATTATAACTATCGAAACACCTGTAGGCCCCATTACTCGCTGTGTAGCAGCATAGATCATACCAAACTGACTAACATCAATTTTTCTCGTCATAATATCAGCCGACATATCGGCCAAAAGCGGTACACCGTTTTTCAGAACAGGTATTGAATGATATTGTGTTCCATAGGTGGCATTATTTGTTGTAATATGCAAATATGATGAATCTGTAGCCGGACGCCATTTTCTTACTCTTGGTATCCTGTCATAATTAGTAGCTTTGCTAGAAGCTAGCACATTTACTTTTCCAAATTTTTCAGCTTCAAACATAGCCATTTGCGACCAATAACCAGTATCAGCATATTCAGCACTTTTATCATTATACATAAGATTCATTGGAATCATTGCGTATTGCAAGCTTGCTCCACCCTGAATAAAACATACATAGTAATCATCACTGATGCTCATTATTTCACGAATATTAGATTCTGTCTTTTCAATGATATCAATAAATTCGGGGGTCCTATGAGATAGTTCCGTAATTCCAATCCCCATCGAATTATAATTCCTAAATTCTTTTTGGACTTTTTTCATTACAGGTTCAGGTATCATTGAGGGACCGGCAGCAAAATTAAATATTTTCATAACTTTGACTCCAATATATATTCTTATTCGTATGAACATTTATTCCAAATAAAGGCTTTACAAAGTTACCATTAAAATACAAATAAATCCATAACAAAAAAAAATATATAAAATCTTTCTTCCACACTGCCTTCTCTGTAATATACCGGAGGTATTTTTATTTTTGGTTTATTTACTATTTTCGTCTCATTTTTTTTATTGTTTTTTAGAATCATTTCGCTTTGGGTATAAACTTCTGCTATTGACAAATGTATTATTAATCAGTATAAAATATTATTATATCATGTCTCTTAATATCTCATAAAGATAAGACTTAATAATACATAAAATGCACAAGGAGTCACTATGCGTATAAAATTAACACAGACAAGAAGGATCTTTTTGAAAATGGCTGAGAAAATTAACAGACCGGTTTCTACAATTTTACTCTTTACTTTCATGTTAGCTTTACTCACTTCCTGTAAAAGTAGTAATAACAGAGTTGTTCAAAAAATAGGCGAAGCTAATAGCAGCAATAATCCATTGTTAGCAGAATTTAATACACCATACCAAGTACCGCCATTTGAAAAAATAAAACCCTCTGACTATCTCCCCGCTTTTAAAGCAGAAATAGAGCAACAGAACAGGAAAATCAACACTATTATAACAAACAAAGAAAAGCCTACATTTAAAAATACTATAGAATCGTTGGAACTAAGCAGCAAAGGTCTTAATAGAATCAGTAACATCTTTTTAAATATCAAATCTGCAAATACAAATGATTCAATTAAGCAGGTTGCTAAACAGGTTGCACCGCTTCTAACTGCTCACGAAGACAGCATTAAACTTAATTCAAAGCTATTTGACAAAATAAAATATGTCTATGATAATAAAAACAAAGAAAACTTAAGTACTGAACAATCAACTGTGCTAAAAAAATATTTCGATGAATTTGTAAGAGGAGGA
Source organism: uncultured Victivallales bacterium (assembly GCA_964625675.1). Classification (GTDB taxonomy): domain Bacteria; phylum Verrucomicrobiota; class Lentisphaeria; order Victivallales; family GWF2-38-69. The sequence goes on from CAZVCD010000191.1 coordinate 3,906, forward strand.
GCAAATCTTTCTAATGATAAAAAAGAAGATTTGAAAAAAATAAATCTGCAACTTGCACTTCTTTATTTAAAATTCGGTGACAATGTTCTTGCTGATACAAATGATTTCAAGATGTTTATCAAAGACAAAAAAAAGTTAGCTGGACTGCCAAAAACAGTAGTAACATCGGCGGCTGAAGCCGCTGAAATAGCCGGACACAAAGGTGAATGGCTATTCACCACACAAAAGTCAAGCATGCTGCCTTTCTTACAGTTTTCAGACAACCGTGAATTGAGAAAAAAGTTGATGACTGCATACCATAATACGGCAAACAATAATAATGAACATGACAATAAAAAAATCATCTCTGCAATTGTATCATTAAGGACAAAAAAAGCTCATATTTTAGGTTATAAAAATTTTGCTTCATACGTAATAGCCGATAATATGGCAAAAACACCTGAAAAAGCTTTTGAATTAACTTCAAAAGTATACACGGCCGGATTAAAAAAAGCAGAAGAAGAAAAGATAGAACTTCAAAATATAATTAATAAAGAAGGCAATGACTTTGAACTTCAACCCTGGGATTGGTCTTACTATGCCGAAAAAATCAGGAAAAAAAAATACGGACTTGATGCAGAGAAAATAAGCCAGTATTTCACTCTTGATAATGTAGTAAAAGGCATGTTTTATTGTGCAAACAAGCTCTACGGACTTTCATTTAAAGAACTCAAAAATATTCCTAAACCACACCCGGATGCACATGCTTACGAAGTTTTAGATAAAAATGGAGAAGTAGTGGGTATTTTATACCAGGATTTTTATGCCAGAAAAAGCAAAAGAGCAGGAGCATGGATGGAGGCATACAGAAAACAGTCTAATATAGATAAAAAGATTCTACCGGTTATCACAATGGTTTGTAACTTTTCAAAGCCTTCTAAAAACAGCCCCACCCTTCTTACACCAGATGAGGTAACTACAGCATTTCACGAATTCGGACACAGCCTGCACGGGCTTCTGTCTGAATGCAGATATCCAAAAACTTCAGGTACAGCCGTTCCAAGCGACTATGTAGAACTACCTTCACAGTTTATGGAAAACTGGGCATTCCAGCCAGAAGTACTAAAACATTATGCATTCAACTATAAAACCGGAAAAGTCATACCTATGTCCTACATTGAAAAGCTGGAGAAAGCTTCTACCTTCAACCATGGTTTTGTGACAGCAGAAGCTCAGTCTGGTGCACTGCTTGACTTGGCCTATCATACAAGAGAATCAGAAGAACCTATTAAGGATATTGAAAAATTTGAAAAAGAAACTCTGAATAAAATAGGTCTTATTCCCGAAATTACGGTGAGGTATAAAAGTCCTTATTTTTCACATATTTTTTCAAGCGAAGAGTATGCTGCGGGTTATTATGTTTACAACTGGGCAGAAGTCCTCGATGCCGATGCTTTTGAATCATTTAAAGAAACAGGAGATATTTTTGACCCTGACAAAGCTATGCTTTTCAAAAAATGGGTTCTTACAAAAGGTGGATCCGGTGATGTTATGAAGTATTACAAAAAATTCCGAGGCAAGGAACCGACAACGGATGCACTACTTACACGGAATGGACTGAAATAGTCGACTAAATAGCATTTTACTTTATTACAGCTACTTGTATGCTTAAAATAATTAAATATTTTATAAGTAATGCAGACAAGATAAATCTTGTTTTTGTCTTTTTGTTTTATTGTGTGAGTTAACATTATTGGCTATCAAGTTAAACTTGTTTTTGTCTTTTTGTTTTGTCATGTTGTTAAACTTTGT
>CAZVCD010000192.1:0-5690 GCA_964625675.1 uncultured Victivallales bacterium
AAATTTCGTCCCCTCGTCAATTACTCTTCACATGTCAGAGGAGGAATTAAAAAACACAAAAAATAACCGTATTCAAACTCGGACGATAAAATCTGTGCGCTTGGGTTCCCTTGATACCAATTATCAAACAGGCACAACTGTTGGTGGAGTAAAAGTAGCACCCGGCGAATTAAGATTGCTGGTCGCACCGAAGATGACTTTCAGGCTGAAGCGCTACTAAAAGAATGGTGTATGACATCAAGGGCTACGGAAGTCCCTGAACTTTATAAAATGGCAAAAACTATTGAACAACATATGGATGGTATTCTAGCATTTTGGAAAAACAACAGGTTAACTAATGCAAAAATGGAAGGATTCTATAATAAAATAAGGTGGCTGATTAGACAGGCCTACGGTTTTCGTGATAGAGAGTATTTTTTACCTAAAAATATTCGATCTGCCAAAACTCAATATTCATAAAAAGCTATGAATTTACTTTACAAAGCTACGAAGAGCCGACTTATAACTTTTAACAAGTACGCATTGCGATAACTTATCTGCTGATGAGTGGTTTGGTTTGTTGTGGATCTAACGCAAATTAACATTTATTATAAACGCCTTTATCACGTTTTCTTGCCGCAGCTGCGCTTATTTTAGAGCCTTCCATCAATTCAAGCCCTAGCTTTTCCTGTATTAATGTTTTCAAGTATTGTTTATGCGGGCATGCTGGTCCGTGATAATTATCAAAAGCAACACAGGAAGCTAAATGCACTATTATTTTGTTCTTATCTATTTTTTCCTGTCTCTTTAATCGTTTAATTAAATGAGATAGTTTTCTGTGAACAGCGCGTCCGCAGCATCCACCACAGGTTAGAGTAATGATTCTTAAGTTTTTATCTTTAGGATACATATCAAATCCACCTGAACGGTCAGTGAAATGGTATTCACAGAAATAGCCGGAGCAGTATTCTTTTACAATATGACATTGAACAACTACAATTAGTTCTTTATCCATCATTTCTCCTTAAAAATTATATATTGGCTATCTGAAGTGGAACTCTTTAGACATGCTAAATTATATTTGATTGCTATTTACCAAACGAGCGAAATGTTCAAAAGATCTGTCGTAAGTAGCTTCTCCTTCTTTCGAAAAGCAGCATCCAGGCAATTGCCTGCTTTTAAGATGTTTAATTAAACAGTCACAGCATATACCCGTGTTGGAGCAGGTGCTGTAGGTGCATGTGCATATTTCTAAATTTCTTTCGCGTTTACATTCCATTTTATCAAATCCTTTATTTGGGATAGAACTGTTTCATTAATAATCCAAAGCGATATGCCCAGGCTCTTTCATCATGAGTTCCTATTTCATCTTCCATGTAAAATAGATTATCTTTTTCTTTGTAGGATGCTTTTGTTTTGAGAAGCGTGATTACCTCTAAAGCTTTAACTCCCATATCACCTTCTTGAGTGCCCCAGTCAATCCATAATCTAGGTTTTGCTTTACAGGAGATTAAAGCAGCCAAAGTATCTCGTATATATTCTGTGTCTTCAAGTGGTTGCGGGGTGGTTTGCTGTCCTGTACCTATACTAAAAGAGGGAGAAAATACTCCAGCAATACCAAAAGCATCAGGGTGGAAACATGATGTGTAAAATGAAGCAGTACCACCAAACGAAGAGCCGACTATCATAGTGTGGGCAGGGTTTGGTTCAGTACGGTAATTGACATCTATAAAAGGTTTAAGTTTTTCAGCCAGGTATTTTGCATATTCTGGTAAGCCGCCGGCTATTTCTACAATGTTATTATCAAAATCAACAAACTGTTTGATACTTAAATATTCATCTACTCGACTAATAGGGGAGACTGCTACTACAATTACTTTTGGGATAGTATTGTTTTTATAAAAGTTATCCAACGTTTTATCTACATTCCAGTACCATGGGCTTAAACCACCCGGTTCAAAAGCTGTTTGACCATCATTCATATAGACTACAGGATACTTGTCTGAACAGGCATCATAACCGGGGGGCAAAAAAACCTCAACTTTTCTGGGTTGTAGGTCAATGTTAAAATCTTCAAAGACATGAAAAAGGCCGCTTGTGGTTTCTCTGTGTAGAATTTTGGCTGTTTGTCCTCCAATACTGATAGTTTCTTCCATTTTTTAGGCCTTTGTATTATTTTAAATGTATAGGAATTTGTATTTTAACTTATCTATTAATAAGTTAAAATACAAATTATTATGTTGTTAATGTCCAAAGCGAAATAAATTTCGCAAAATAACCAAAAGTAAAAATTTTAACAAGCCAAAGGCATGTACCTCCGGTATATGTATGAAAGTATAATGAGCTTAATGCAATGTTGTATGTTTCTGGTATAGGTCATGTTACTGACGATAAAATTAGTGCTGAATTTAAAAAGCAAAGCTGGGAGTATGCCGGCATAAAAAAATTGCATCGCAGCTTAAAGGATAATGGTATTATACAAAATTCTTTAAAAGATTTTGGGCGGCTGGATGTTGTTTCGAAAAAGACTGTGGCAGCTGTAGGACTAGCTTTATATGATGCTTCATTATTCAGTGTCAATGATGATATAGGAATTATTGGTTCAAGCAATACAGGTTCTCTTTCATCGAATATGGAGTTTTTCAAGGACTATGTAGACTCCGGCAGGAAAATGGCTCGAGGCAATTTGTTTGTATATACACTTCCATCTGCGGCGCTGGCTGCTGCTGCGATAGCCTTTGGCTTTAAGGGACCTCTTTTTTTTGAGATGTACAGTTGTTCTTCATTTTATCAACTTATTGAAAGTGCTACCAAAACAATATCTGATCAGGACTGTAAGGGAATGGTTGCAATATCTGAGTTTGAAAACAAAGTATCTGCCTATCTTATTGAAGAAATAGATGAGAAATTACCTAAAACGACTACAATGACAGTAGATGAATTATTAAGCAGTAATATGGAAAGGAAGGATAAATGAGAAGAGTAAAGGCAAAAGTCATTAACTTATGGCATATTACTGTTCTTTTTTTGTGTATATTTGTACTCTTGGACATGTTTGTTGAAACAGTTTTTAAGCTTCCTCGCCATACTGTGGAGTTGCTGAATATAGTTGATAATCTTGTTTGCGTTGTATTTATTACAGATTTTCTATATCAATTATGGAAAGCGCCCAAAAAGCTGAAATATTTTTATACCTGGGGCTGGATTGATTTAGTCTCAAGTATCCCCAATGTTCAGTTTTTACGATGGGGCAGGGCGGTAAGAGTCGTCAGAATATTCAGACTTTTAAGGGGATTCAGGTCGACACGTATACTTATGAAGTATATCTTTAGGAATCGAGCAAGGAGTACATTTTTAGCTGTATCACTAATAACTTTTGTGCTTATTGTTGCATCTGCAATAGCAATCCTTAATTGTGAACATGTCCCGGGTTCTACTATAAAAACACCCGAAGAAGCTTTATGGTGGGCTATAGTAACTGTAACAACAGTCGGTTACGGTAACTATGTACCTATAACATTGGAAGGAAGGATAGTAGCAGCAATTCTAATGGTAGCCGGAGTAGGGCTTTTTGGTACATTTACTGCATATATAGCCAGTTATTTTGTTGAAAGTAGTAGTGAAGTTAGAAAAGAACAGGCAAAACTGAATGTACTTTTGTCTGAATTCAAAGAGTTGAGGGAAGAGATATCAGAGCTCAGGAATGAAATTAAAAATATTCTGGCGATAGCCAAAAAGAACTAACAATGAATATTAGTTCTAGACTCTGATTGTTGGAATATCAGCAATAGCTTTACGAATGAAAAGTCCCTTTAACTTGTCCCAGAAATTCCCACCTAGAATAAATAAACTCAAGATCAATGAAACATCTCCTATAACTCCGGCCAACAAAGGTTTGGACAGCCATCCAGGAAATAAAAGGTTGAAATAAGGTGTAACGGCAGCCAAAAGAAGTGGGCAGAGAAACATTACTAATCCGATCACATGACGGAATGGTCCTGGTGTATCAACTAGAACTATGGACTTAAACCTTCTAAAAATAAGTGAGACCAAATAGTTAAAACCGGGTTTACCAAGTAGAAAAACCCCTATTACCGAAAACATAGGTGGCAGCACAATCCATAAAAAGCCCATAATTGCTGCTTTGGTACCAGTAGGCATATTGAACATTGTAATAAATGGAGTGATGATTGGTGCAAGTGCTAGGTTAAGAATAATGCACAGGATACCTGTTTTGAAACGCCACCCTTTGGGCATATCTGTAGATTGTTTATTTTTCATAACTTATCTTATAGTTGAAATATTAAACTTGTATAAGCAAGCCGAGCTTAAAATCTAATTTTACTATATCATAAAGACTACATAAGTCGATAGTTATAAAACTGAAAGTGTATGTAATTTATTTTTAAGTTAGAATGATATTTTTACACCCATACTGTTTCTATTAATCAAGAATCTTCTATGAATCGCCTAATTATGAAATTATGCTAAATGATATTCAAATAATGACTAAATTAGATTTTTATATTTGAAACTTAAGTTATAATAATATTACTATATTTGTTTTTTTAATAATATCATTGAGGTCGTAGTAGCTAGATGAAGTTTTATACTGAAAAATTTCGAGACATTCGCAAAAAAAAAGGGTACTCTGTTGAGGAACTAGCCAAAAGACTTAAAGTGTCCAGAGTGACTTTATGGGCTTGGGAAAAAGGAAAAAGAGTTCCACCTGAAAAGAAGATTCGACAGCTTGCCGTATATTTGAATGTTCAATTAAACGAATTTTCTGATCTTCCGGGAAGTATTGAGTCATCTAAAAGTGACTTGGGCGAATTGTTTAGAAACTGGAATGGTTTTATTGATAAAGATATTGAAAAGCGAATTGGACTGAAAGAAGATATAATAAGCAAAATTACCTATATGGATAAAGAATTGAATAATGCTTTAATCCTAGTAAAAACTCTTATTAACTCTATGGATTCAATGTTTTATATTAAAGATATTAACCTTAATTATATTATGGCAAATAAAGCTTTTATACAATCTTTTGGGGAATATAGGGATACCGATTTTGTATATGGCAGAAATGACAATGATTTTTTTGATAATAAATTCGCTATAAAAAACAGGAAACAGGATGAAGAAGTATTACTTACAGGGGCTCCTGTTATTAAAAATGAAGATTTTCTTCCTGGGTCAAGAAAGAACAAATGGATTTTAATTTCAAAGTTACCTGTTTTTGATAATTCCAATAAGATTGCAGGCGTAATTGGAGTTTTTATAGATATAACTGATCGTAAAAAAGAGGAAGTATTGCGAGAAGTCATTGAAACTAATGTAGATGTAATGTCAGATGGATTGGCTATTTTTAACCTTGAAACAAATAAATTTATGTTTGTTAATAAGGCGACAGAGCTAATATTTGGATATAAGGCTGAAAAATTTTATCAGGGAGGCCTGGATTTTTTAATAAATCAATGCATTCATCCTGACCATAAAGATATATATGATAATATTGACCCTGATTATATAAAGAGTAAAAAGAAGTTCGAGATAAAAATAATTAAACCAAACAATGAGATAAGATGGATTGAAGCTAGAAGATCTATTGTCGAGTATATGGGCAATAAGAGTAATATTTCTATTATTAGAGATATTACAGAGCATAAATCACTTGAGCAGGAGAACCAATTTTTCTTAAATGTTATGGA
>CAZVCD010000193.1:0-5673 GCA_964625675.1 uncultured Victivallales bacterium
CAATTCCCGCTCTTGAGGAATCTTACTTAATAGCATCCATACTGGGAGCTAAAATAGCTGAAGACACACTTCCGGAGCCCTTAAAATCTGAAATCAGCAACGCAGTAAACCTGCAGCTTTCAACAAATAATCCTGATCTGCTTGATACGGCAAATATTAATACTTTCATAACAAATTACATAACAAAGGTTAAAATTATTCCGGAAGTATTCAAATCTGTATTCAAGGGTTGGCAACAGCATAACAGCATAAATATGGTATATAAACGTTATCAAACAGGAGTAGAAATAGAACGCAGAATTGATCCTTATGTAATAAATTACTATAACTCAGTATGGTACTTGAAAGCATACTGTCATTTAAGAAAGGATTTAAGAACTTTTGCTATTCATAGAATAATAAAAGCTGAGTTAACAGATGATGAATTTGAAATACCCAAAGAAATACTTAAGTCTCCCGGAATTGCCAGACCTTTCAGCGATGAAGGTATTAAGGATATTGAACTATGGTGTTCTCCTCAAATTGCAGGTTATGTGATGGAACGTGATATGCCGGGACAGGAATATAAACTGAATTCAGACGGATCTGTTAATCTATATATTAAATCAGCGCCCTGGTTCACTATTACCAAATGGATTTTAGCGGAAGCGGGAAATATAAAGGTGATAAAACCTGTCTCACTTAAGAAGGATATAATTAAAATGGCTCAGAATACACTCAAAGTTAACAGTGCTTAATCAACAACCTAAACAACTTAATTTACTGCCAATTCTATAAGAGGAATTTTACAGACTGAAATTTCTAAATCCAGAAAATTATTACAGGAAAGATTAATCATGCAATTAACCATACATCGCGGAACACATGAAATAGGCGGATCGTGCGTGGAACTTGTTTCAAAGAATGCAAGGATACTGATTGATATCGGTCTGCCGTTAAATGATGAAGCTCTTAGGTCGGCTAAAAAACTATCTAAGCAGCAATTGCTGGAACAGGAGATTCTGCCTGGAATACAGGGGTTATATGATAACCCCGACTTTGATGCTGTTTTGATCAGCCATGCACACCTTGATCATTACGGACTGTTGTCATACGTTCATAAAGACATTCCTGTATATGTAAGCAAAGGGGCAGAAAAACTTATTAATTTAACATCAATACTTAATAATCAGCTGACTCCATTGTCGGATAAAACACAAACGGTTGTCCCGTGGAAATCTTTTTTGGTAAAGGATGTAAAAATTACTGCTTATCTTATGGATCATTCAGGGTTTGATTCTTTGGCATTTCTAATAGAAGCAGACGGCAAACGAATATTTTATACCGGTGATTTCAGAGCTCACGGCAGAAAGAAGGTTGTATTTGAAAACCTGCTGAAGAATCCTGTTAAGGACATTGATTACTTAATAACAGAAGGAACAATGCTTTCAAGGGAAAATGAAGTATACAAAACAGAAGTTGACCTTGAAAAAGAACTGTCTGATTATCTGAAACATGATAATAAACTTACTTTACTCTCATGTTCCTCTCAGAACATTGACAGACTGGTTTCAGCGTACAGGGCGTGTTTGAAAACAAATACTCTGTTTGTTATCGATCCATATACTGCCTGCATTCTTGATAGCCTGAAAGATGTTTCCGGCGGTATTCCGCAGTATGACTGGAAAGATAATGTTATTAAAATATTGTTTCTTCCAAATAAGCATACAAAAAGAGTACTTGAGGAATTAGGTCTGTATAGATTTGGATCAGCTAAAATAACACTGGATGAAATTGTCGGCCAGAAACAAAAAATGCTGATAAAAGATTCCTACACAATGAGAAACATTTTAAGAAATAAAAATTTATTATCAAATAGAACATTGATCTACTCTCAATGGGAAGGATATCTTAACGAAAGACTGCAGAATTTCTGGAAAACAAATGAAGTTGATATTGTTCAGCAGCATGTTTCGGGACACGCATATTTTGAAGATATTCAGAAACTTGCGGATTCTCTGGATCCAAAATTTGTAATACCAATCCATACTGAATTTCCCGAGAAGTTCAAAAACCTGAAAGGTCATAATATTAAGTATCTGAAAGACGGCCAGAAGGTGGAACTTTGAGAAGGCAAAACAAAAAAGATAAATATACAACGAATAAAGTTAATTAAAGCAAAAAGAGGAAAGAAAATGGCTATTGATTATTTAAAGGATATACCTTGGTCTAGATGGACTAGAGATGAACGATTCTTTTGTTCAATTTTATACACATACGCAAAAAATAACCCAAAAGATTTTGCAGAATGGATAATCCAAAAAGCTGAATTAGATGATATATCAATCAATGGTGATTGGGATCTAGGGTTTGAAGTTTGTTTCTACCGAGATTTTTTATGGCATCAAAATCGATCAGCAAAACAAGAAAATTTTCCATTTAAGCGAACATTTGACCTTTGCCTTTTTAGCGGCAAGGCAATTATCATTATCGAAGCAAAAGTATGTGAGGGCTTTACAACTAAACAAAATGATGAATTTGATAATGATAAAGATGAGATCAATCGATTGCCAGGATTAGAAGAAATTAACGTTCAAATTGTTGCATTAGCATCTTCAAAATATTTCAGTAAATGCAGGAAGTCAACTCTAGATAATTTCGATGGCAAGATATCCTGGTTTGATGTTGCAGATAAATACAAGAAGGATCACAAGAAGGATCATCCCCTGCTAGTCCAAGCCAATGAAATGAAATACCAGAATGTGGGTGACATATTTATATAAAATTCCTAACCAATCGCTTCACAGCAATTTTTAAAACGGTCTGTTGCTAATATTTTTTCACAATGAGCTGAAAGAATATATCTATCGCAATTAATTTATACTCTCTTCTCTTTCTTAAATAGTTGAGGGGTTTAGTAAGACCCTCTTAAGTTTTGGTACAAAAGCTTAAGAACTTTCGCGTCCTTCGTGCCTTTCGCTGTGTCAGAACGAAGCCTGATGGTTAAAATTCTTTGTTTATTCGTATAATTAGTATGATTTGTGGCTCCATTTCTTCTGTATTTTCTGTGGTTTTTATTTAATACTTTTCCAGTGTTCATAGATCATAACCATTGCAAGTGTGTCTAGTTCACAGTAGCGAAGGAGTGATTCGGTTATTCTGCTTCTTTCAATATCAGACATTTCTTCGAACTGCATTTTTGCGTAGGCCGTTGCAGCAGCACCTCCTTCACTGATTCCCTTCACATCGAAAAATAGCTCTATCTCTTCTTCATCTATATCAATATCTTCAAAAATTGGCGGCAGTAATTTGTATGGACTTAAAGGCTCTGTATTATCATTATTAATTTTCCATAAAATCATATTTTTTAGATGTGTACCAAAAGGTAAAGGTTTAGAATATTTTTCTTTGATTAATTTTCCTGCACACATAATTGCCGGAAGGACCTGTTTGATTGAATTTGAGCCTCCCATTCGTGGATGGTAATAATAATCCCTGACTAATTGGCACATATCAATCATATTACGCTTTCCGTAATGCATAGTTTTTTTAATAATTTCATACTGTACAACAGTCTCTATCCAGTCAATTAATTCACGCAGGTCAAACTTTGTTTGTTCATTAGTAGTGATTGAATTATACATTTGAGTCTGAATCTGTCTTAATACTGTGTTTTCATGTGCGGCAAACCTAAAGATACTGCCTTCATCATTCTGTAAAACTTTTTTAAGTTCATTAACAAATTCAAAATTTGGGAATTTCCCAGGTTCATTTGATATATATTCATCATGAATAACTGAGCCATCTTTATATAGAGAATGGCATGAAAACTGGAAAGCTGTCTGCTCATAGGGATGCCTGCCTTTATTAAAGGGAATAGCAGCCATTGATGTTTCAAAATCTATAAAGTGTAAAGGGTATTTCCAAGTCTTCATTTCTGAAAGGAGTTTGGGGGCTACATACTCGCTTTTATCTGTTCCACAGGTCTTTTCTATCTGAAGATACTGTCTTTCTTTTGTGTGAGGTAAAGGTTCACCATCATCAGGTGTGAAATAGCAATGAGGTATATCTTTTAAGTGATAGATATTACTCTCTATAAGTTCATCTGATTGTTTAAAATTCCATAAATCAAAGATATGAGGTTCATTAAAGTTAATTTTATTTCCACATGCTTCTTTCCAGCACTCTTTAAATCCGCTTTTAAGCTCGGGAGATTTATCATTTTTATATTCACACTTCTTACACTTACTACTTATCTTTGCCTTGTATGGTATATCATCACAATAATATTTGGAATACTCATTTATTCTTTCTTCAAACCCCCTACCCGACTCATCTTCTTTCTTTTTTTCAGGCAGATCTTTTCCGGTGAATATTAAATCTGTACATTCTTCAGCATTAAGACAGACCATTATCTGATCACCGAGATCTTCTTTAGTAATGTTCTCTTTCTTTACTATTTTTTTTCTGCCTCTGGAATCTTTAGACATTTTAAAAAGCTGATTAAGGCCGTCAACACTTGCAGAGGCTGATTTGTCGGCAACAAACAGATACGGTGTTATATTCCAGTCAGGTAAAGCATTCTGCATTACCCATAACTGAAAAGCCACATCATAAAGGTAAGGTACCCATTTACTTTCGATAAAACCTTTTTTGTTCAGAAATGAGTCTTCTTCGCTGTTAAAAGATTTTGCCTTAACCTCAATCAGTTCAATACTGTTTCCGGTCTTTTTGAGTATATCAACTCTGATGAAACAGCTTTTAAATTGAACTGCAGCTTCATAGATTATAACATTATCCTTTTTTAAGAGTTCATTAGTCTCTTTAATTGCTTCATCAATATTCAGAGTTTCAATATCATGACCACCCGGATAGTATTCTTTTGCAAGTTCTCCAACCTGGTACCCGCCTTCAGCAAGAGCCTGAAGAAAGTCATTTGTATCATTAAGGTTGGCATATTCACTTTTGCCGTAATAGTAAAGCTTCCTTGGACAATCCAAGGCTGTTATGAATTTGCTTTTTGTCAGGTATCTTGGTTTAGCCATTTTTATATTCCTTCAAAAATATATTATTCATTTATTATCTGAAGTTTTCATAAGTTCATTTTTTTCTTATAATCTTCAGCAAACTTAATAACTTCATTAAACATTTCATACATAAGATCTATTACTTTTTCAAATGTCATTTCAGGGGAAAGTTTAATTCTTTTGTATATAAGGTCCTCACCATATTTATTATAATCAATACTTTTACCTTTAGGGTATAAAATAGTACCTTCACAAAATTCACTTTGTTTCGAATAATATTCAATTATCTTAAAATAATCGTCCCTAAATTTAGCATCTAGACCCCGAGGGTCGTTTTCGTGAATTAACATGAGCTTTAAAGAATCATATTGAAGTTGCAATTCAAGTCTAAATTCTTTACTGCCATCTTTACCTGAATCTAAAGTATAATTTAATGAAACTAAGCCTGTTCCTCTCCAAAAACCTTGCCATAAAGATATTTTGTTTTTTTTGAATTTGTTTTTATCAAAGACAAAACCAGGCGTATAATCAAATTTATCTTTATCAAGTTTTCTTTTTAGTTCCATCAAAAGGTAATTAAACAAAAATTTCTGACCTAAATCATGAATACGAATTTTTTTTAATTCTTCAACTTCTTTTAAAAATGCTTCTTCCTTTAGTCGTCTTT
>CAZVCD010000194.1:0-5641 GCA_964625675.1 uncultured Victivallales bacterium
TATTAAAAACATTCGATGGGTTCACTTAAACCTTAACACCTAAAACTTAAAACTTAAAACTTTATGTGCTTTCAGCACAGACACTAATTAAGTGAGGTTCTTGCAAAACGGGGAATTACAATCCTAGTCATTGTCGATCACTATTAAGACTTCTAGTAACAGTCGGCAATGCCTAGTATCCTTAAAAATATGTTAGCTATTTTTCTTATCTGAAATCTAAAAAGTGTGCCTAACACATAAGCAATTATACTTGCAGAAAAACCATATATCGCAGCGATATAGTATACACCCATACTTGAATCATCTATATCAAAAGAACCTATTTTTAATATTATATATCCAACCCACACAAGAAAACCAGCTAACATGGAAAACCAGCACCCTTCAGTATGAGCATGTTTTTCCCAGAACAAAGCAACTGTGGCTGGGACAAATATACACACAAGAAGAGTTGCACAGGAATTAATCGCTAAATTATACACCTGCTTAAAATATAATGCGGTAAGCAAAGAGAGAAACATTACCACGGTAATAGTCAAACGGGTTATAAGTAGGAGTTTCTTTTCATTTATATCTCCTTTTTTCATGTGACGTACTATATTGTTTGTAAATAAAGATGATGCTGCAAGAAGTGCACTGTCAGCAGAACTCATTAGCAACGCTAAAAACCCGCTTACAAATACTGCAAGTAGAAAAGGGTTAAGAAAAGTCTTTGCTAGAATGGGCACTATATTCTCAGGAGTTTCCAGATCTGGAAAAAGAATTCTTCCGGCAAGCCCCAATAATACTACTATCATTCCAAACGCAAAATATATAATACCTGCTGTTAAAGCACTCCATCTTGCAACGGATTCGCTTCTGCTTGATAACGATCTTTGAATAAGGTCCTGTCCTACTACTGCGCTTAGTCCATACAAAAACCATTTTGCTACATATTCCATCCATCCCTGGACAGAATGAGTCATGGGAATTAACCTAAGGAAATCGGCCGGGGTATTTTGGTAAAGCTCTGCAAGACCGCCCACTTTAGCTATAGCAAATGGAGCTATCAGTGTAATACCAACCAATAATATGATCATCTGAACAAAATCTGTTAATGATATTGCCCACATTCCGCCAAGAGAAGTATAGATCAAAATTATGGTGGCCGCAATAATTATCGAAAGATTTGAACTTATACCAAATATATGAGATATTGCAAAACCAGATGCGACCATCATGCTGCCAATCCAGCCTATAAATACCGGAATTGTCAGAAATGCTGCGAAAATCTCTGTACTTTTGCTATAACGCAACCCAAAAATATCAAGCACAGTAAAAAGATTTAACCTTCTGTATGCGGAAGCATAAAAAAGACCCGTCAATAACAATGCAGCAGACATTCCAAAAGGATCGGCAATTACCCCCAAAAAACCATACTTATATGCTTCCCCTGAAATCCCTATGAGACTACTTGAACAAAAACACGTCGCAAACATAGTAGAGGTGGCAAGCACTAAGCCTAGACGTCTACCTGCTACTAGAAAATCGGCAAGACTTTTTACTTTCCTGGAAGACCACCAGCCTATGACTATCATGCTCAAAAGATATATACAAATTACGGAATAAAGGATTAAATTTGATTGTTTAATTTTTAAACTTCCTTTATTTTAGAATTGGTTTTAATGCATACATATGGCTCGGACAATGTTCTCCTGTATCCAAAACTGAAATCATATGTTCCCAAGTGTTGATATTCTCATCAATGAATTCCCTACCACACCTCTCTGCAACTTTTTCCCCAGATGGTCCTTTGAGATATGCAACCTCTTTGCGAGCTTCTTGACGATACCACACATTACGTGACTTAATCTGGATATCAGTAAAGCCTGCCCTTTTCATGGCATCTCTGTAATATGCAGGAGTGCGCATTTGAAATTCCAATCCTTCTAATTCAATATAATTCGCCATAGCCGGTGAAAGTATTTCTGTTGATACCAGCCAATCTGACGCTAAGAATTTTCCGCCGGGCTTAAGAACACGAAAAATTTCAGCCATGATTGCATGTTTGTCATGAATATGAATAATTGAATCCTTGGAAAAAACTGCGTCAAATTGGCCTGCCGGGAAAGGCAAAGGTCCGGGTTTCAATTTGACAAGTTTAATGCGATCAATCAGTTTATGTTTATCAACAAGTTCCTGGGCACGAGAGAGGACACCTTCTTCCACATCAACACCTGTAACATGGGCAGCACCATGTTTTAGGACAAGGCAAATATCAATACCTCCTGATCCACATCCGAAATCGAGTAGATTCAGATCACGTAAATCGTGATCCCCTATTATACGAGCTACTTCCTCTGGGCCGCCGGGAGAAAGAAAACCTTCGTTCCATATAGACTCAAGCATACCTATCATTTCCGGAGGATAATGTTCTTTATTCACTTGTTGTCTATTAGACATAACATGATTCCTTATATTTTAGATTTAGTTTGTTTTATTTATTTTTTCAAACTTATTTGAATGTTTACTCTAAACCACGCAGTCCAACTGTTTCGAATATCACTTTTTTCAAAAGGAAGGCTTGCAATATATACAACAAAATTGATTTAGGCAGCAACTGTTGTTCTTAAAGTTACAGTTATTAAGATTCCCAGTCTTCGTTTGACAGTGTATTTTTGATGTCAGGTATCAGTTCTAATGATTGAAAAAGCAATTCAGCGTGCCTAGTTGAAACTGCTATTTCAGGTTCTTCTGCATGTTGATGTTCTCATAATAATTTTTCAAAATTATTTAAAAAACTTATCAGTTCCGGTCTTTTGGCGGTAATCTGATCTGTCACAGTTTCAGCTTTAGTAAAATCATGTTTACCGTTAATAAAAGCCCTAAATGTAAATTTAGAACTTGTGACTTGACGCATCAGTACACATAAAAGATTTATTTTTCTTTTTGCTTAACACCTGGTCTATAACTGGCTGTATTTTATCAACTTGAATTACTATTACATCACCGGTTTTAACTATATCAAAAGCTCTATCTACTGCTTCATGTACGTCTAGTATTATTTCTATAGATTTATCATCAAAACCTGTATCCAATATACCCTGATGTACAATTTCTGCTGTCTCACCTAGCTTTCTATGCCGTATATCCAAATCTGTTATAATGATGTAATCATATGCCTTTGCCATGAGAGCAGCAAATTCTTTTAGAAGTTCATCTTTTCTATTACCGCTTCCGTGACATATTCCGATTTTTCTGCCTTTGCAAAGTTTTGGTAGCATTCTAGAAAGTGCATCCATAGCATGCTTGTTATGTCCATAATCCAAAATCACTTTAAAGGTATTGAAATCGAAAACATTCATACGGCCAGGGTTAAGTTTAACACTGGGATAGAAGGTAGCAATTCCATCGTGTATTTGCTCTTTTTTTAATCCCAATCCATATAGCACACCTACTGCAGCAAGAGTATTTGAAATGTTAAAATCAGCAGTTCCACTAAATGTTATCGGCACCTCTATTATGTCTGCAATTATTTTATCATGATCTTTAGCTCTTATAACAATTTTATCATTAAAGGCGACAACAGAGGTTCCACCATCGTTAATATGCTGTTGTATATGTTTATTCTTTGTATTTAGGCTGAATAAAATTTTATTGCCACCTGCTTCATCTTTGTGGCTCATCACAATATCATCATCTGCATTTAATATAGAAAAACCGGTGTCTTTAACTGCTTTTACAACTGTTGCTTTTAATTCCCCTAGATCTTCTACAGACTCTATGAGATCATTACCAATATGATCTTCACCAACATTCAATAAAACACCCATATCGCATTCATTATAAGCGAGTCCACGTCTAAGAATCCCACCTCTGGCGGTTTCAAGCACAGCAAAATCTACAGTCCCATCACGCAATACAAGTTCATGCCCAGCCGGACCACTATAGTCACCTTTAACTATTGAGGTTCCATCAATTTCCACACCTGTTGTACTAGCCATTCCTGCTTTTCCCCCTGAATACTTCAACGTGTGGGCAATAAGCTTGCAGACGGTTGTCTTACCATTTGTACCTGTAACTGCTATTATGGGAATTGATGTTTTAACTTCGGGAGGAAATAACAAATCAATAATAGGTTTGGCTACATTTCTCGATTTACCAATAGCCGGACGAATATGCATTCTTAAATCCGGCTCAGCATTTATCTCAATAATCCCAGATTTCTGAAGTCCTAACGGTTTTGAAATATCTTCTCCTATAAATTCGATTCCCATTACATCCATACCAACAACCCTTGCAGTGCGTTCAGCCATTAGTCTTATTTCCGGGTGAACTATATCAGTAACGTCGGTAACAGTTCCTCCTTTAATTAAATTTGCAGTGGTTTTAAGGTATAGTTTAGTATTCTTTTTTAAAACGCTTTTAAGTTTCAGTTTATTATTTTTCAGAATTTGTTCAGTCATCTCGTCCACAGCTATTATAGTAAGCACATTTTCATTTCCATGCCCACGGAGAGGATGACTGTTTGCATTATTTATTAATTGTTGAACTGTGGATTTACCGTCTCCTGTTATATATGGAGATTCTTTATGAGATGCCGCAACAAATTTTCCGTCAATGACTAAAATACGATATTCATTGCCTTCCAAATATTTCTCGACTAATACATTTTTATTAATTTTAGCTGCAGATTCAAATGCTGTTTTCAGTTTTTTATTATTATTAATATTAACAGATAATCCCCTGCCCTGATCGCCTATTTCCGGTTTGACTACAATAGGGAAAGATAAAATTTTAACTGCGTCTTTAACTTCTTTTAAAGTTTTAGCTACAATTCCTTCTGGTACAGGGATATACGACTCATCCAGAACGTCCTTTGTTCTCTGTTTTTCTTCTGCAATTTCAACTGCTAAAGCAGACGTTTTAGATGTAATACTGGATTGTATTTTCTGCTGATATTTACCATAGCCCAATTGCACATAGTCGTTTTTATTAAGACGAATATACGGTATTCCCCGCGCAGCAGCAGCAGCTACGATATATTGTGTAGTAGGACTTAAACTATGCTTATCTCTTGTTCTCTTTAAATCATTAATAACTTCGTAAATATAATATTCTTTGTTATTAATAATATACTCTACCAGTACAACAGCCTCTTCTGCTGCACCAAGCCCCAAAAACTCTTCTACATAATTAAAAACAATAACATAAACTCCCTTTTCTTTTGTTCTGACAACTTTACCAAATTCTACAGAAAAACCAGCTAAAGTCTGTAACTCAATAGCAGTATGAAGAATAATATCTGGAATATTTGTTCCATGTTTTAACCGTCTGGCAAACCCTTTTTTCCTAGGTGTGGAAGCTTTATCACCCGCTAATGATGGCAAGTATTCTGATATTTTATTTCTAAAATTTGGAATAGCTATTGTGGATTCAGATTTATAATCAAGAATATCCAGGAGCATAAAAACTGATTTGTTTTTACTGTATCGGTTCGGACCACGAAGGGCACGCAATATTTTAATATCAAAACGAAACATTCACTCTCCAGTCTTTAGTTACTCTGCATATTCAAGATAAACCATCCCTGTTATTCAACACGCCTATTTAGTGTCTGTGCTGAAAGCACATAAAGTTTTAAGTTTTAGGTGTTAAGGTT
>CAZVCD010000195.1:0-5538 GCA_964625675.1 uncultured Victivallales bacterium
TTAGACAGAAATTAATACACAGCCTTAAGAAACTGCTTGGTGAAGAATGTCTTCGCTTTGTTGCAGACAAAACTGTTCCAGAAGCTGCAAAAAAACCATGGATAAAGAATAACCAGTCTGCTATTCAAAAAAAATAACAACTGAAGTGTTTTTATTTTTGAGTTATAGCCATAGATAATTAAATCTTTTGATTTTTTTATGATTAATTCGTTTTTACTTATCGCAAAAATATTTAGCTTTAGATATAATCAACTTTAGCAGTACAGGTATTTACTTTTTAAGTTACTGATAGACAACAAGATTACATTCTCTATTAAAGTAAAATACTAAAACAAGTTTAGCTTGTCCTAGTACTCAATTATTAATAATATTAAACTACATGGAGTTAATTTATGAAGAGTATTCCCCGAATTCTAATTTCGTTTGTATTGATCGCGGTAATTTCAGGTTGCACATCTACGGGGTCTTACGTCTCAAGACAAACAAATGTAGATATTGGTTCCTACATCGGAGAAGTTGTAGAACAGAATATAGCTTATGAAGGAATTAAACGTAATCCTGTAATCGTCATTCATGGCTTTCAAGGATCAAACCTTAAAAACTCTAAAACCGGTACAAATCTATGGGGAGAATTCAAAAGCATAGATGTAGTGTATGGAAATGATGAAAAATTAAGACAGCTTTGCCACCCAATGGCAAAAGGGAAAAAACTTGGAGAGCTCAATGACGATGTAGTACCTGATGGTATACTCAAAAGCGTAAAAGTACAAATAATGGGTATGACAGTCGAAGCAATTGCATATGGCAACCTGATTAAAACCCTTATTTATGGAGGCTACCAACCTGAATCACTTCCACTGGCCAAAAGAAAACATTTTAATTCTCTTTTTGAGTTTGCCTATGACTGGAGAAGAGATCTTCCTTATAATTCTAAAATGCTTGATAAATTTATTAATGAGAAAAAAACATATATCCAAAGAAAATATAATGAACTGTACGGTATAAAGGATTTTAATGTTCAGTTTGATATTATAGCTCATTCAATGGGAGGACTTCTATCCAGGTACTATCTAAGATATGGAGCTGAAGATTTACCGGAAGACGGTACAATACCAAAAATCACCTGGGCCGGCAGCAAGCATCTTGATACTGTGATTATAGCCGGAACCCCAAACGCAGGATATTTAGATACATTCCTTGAAATGATTAAAGGGTCAGAAATTCTTAATTTCTCCCCCGCCACCCTTCCTACATATTATCAGATGCTTCCAGCTCCCAGCACTAAATCTATATTATATAGTGAAAGTAATAAAGCAGTAGACGTTTTTGATCCTAAAGTATGGGAGAAAATGAAATGGGGCCTCATGGATCCAAACGAAGATGAAACACTACAGATACTATTACCTAAGACTAAAACAAAGGAAGAGAGAAAAGAGATTGCTTTTGACCATCTTTCAAAATGTCTCGCCAGAGCAAAACAGTTTATTGAAACAATGAAAGTCAAAGCTTCACCACCGAATGATGTAAAACTGCATCTCATTTTGGGTCATGGAATAAAAACCTCTAGAAGAGCTTATATTGATAAAGAAACAGGGGAAATCAAATTAATACAATATGCTCCCGGTGATGGCAAAGTCTTAACATCCAGTGCTATTTGGGATGAGCGTACCGGTGGTAAATGGACAGTGTTTCTAAGGACACCTATAGCCTGGACGGATATAACCCTAATAAGGGCTGCTCACATGGGAATACTTGAAGCACCATCTTTTGAAGACAACGTTCTGTTTCACTTAACAATGAATGAAACAGAAAAGCAAAAGAAGGTACTTAAGAATACAAAAGAAGAAAATTAGACCTCTGGTAAAGCAGGGAGTAGACAGATAAAAACACTAACAAATAAAACATTCAATCGTTTACACGGTTGAATGTTTTATTATATACAGCATTTGACAGTTCATCTGCCAGTTTAGAAAATTCGTATAAAACCTCTTTGTAGAACACCAAGGTTTATTTTTAGGGTTCACTACATTTTATTTGTTCATTGCCATATTAATTCAGACTTAAAAAAATATAGTTAGTCCTTTTACGCACCTGTCTTATATTTTAGAAATTCAGCTTTAATTAATACTTGGTAATAAAATTCAACTGAATCTCCACCACCATTCCAGCCTCCAAAACCATCTCCATAGCCTCCACAGCCATTATAGAAACCATAACCGCCACCATAACCACCATAACCGTAGGGATCATTACTAAAACAGGAAGAACCACCGGGGATTTGTGTATAGAGAGTTATAAGGACAGCATCTGCTCCCTTTATTTCAGCTGTTTGAACTATTTTCTTCTGAATTTCCTGCCCTGTAAAAGTATTCGGAGCTTTTGCAATTACTTTGCCCATTACATCATAAGGCCTGTGGATATTTTTTTTATTAAAAAAAATCTGTGCTTCTACAGTAGGTTTTAATGTTTCTCCAATATAGGTAATATCAATAGTTCCACACCCTGCTATAGCAATAAATAGGGTAACAATTATAAGTTGTTTGAATATTTTCATTCCGTTTTTACCTTTAAAAAATTGATTAAATTAGCCGGCGTAGATATGCAAAAATATGGGCCATTGATATAGATGTTCTTATATGATCATGAGAGACCTGGATTACATAAAAATACTATATTATAATCAAGAATATAAACAAGAGATTGAATGATAAAGTATTAGCTTCTTTATGTTGACTTAACATACAATAAACATATAATAAATATGTATAGATAATAATATTAGCAAACAGCAGTAAAGGAAAAAAATGAATACTACAAGACGCTTAACCTGGCTTTCTTATATAATTTTTTTACTTTTGGGTTGTGTTTTTATATCTCAGGGAGTTGTAATTATAAGTGTTTCAAAAACATATGATATAAATATAGCTAATGTTGGATACCTTTACTTTATTACGGTAGCAGCACAGGCTTTGACTACATATGGCAATGGTTACCTCTTGGATAAAATAAACATAAAATATGAATTATTTGTAGGTTTAGGTGCTGTTTTAATCAGCTTTTTATGTATTATTTCCGGTTGGTTGCCTCTTTTTATTATAGGTCTTATTCCAATGGGATTTGGTTATGGCATTCTGATATCAATTCCTAACTATATACTACTTAGTCTTCATCCAAAAACTAAATTCCAAAAACTAAATTATTTGAATTTTTTCTACAGTCTTGGAGGAATTCTGGGACCACTTGTTTTAGGACAGCTTTTAACTATGCACTATCCGTGGCAAACGGCTGTTTTATTTAGTTGCATTGTCATTCTACTAATATCTTTTTTTATTATGAAAATTCATTTTTCCTATATGAAAAATGACATTAAAACTACAGAAAGTTCTGAAGCTACTAAAGTAGAACAGACACGATGGAACTACAGTGTCTATCTTATATCTGCCGCTATGCTGTTTTATGTTCTTTCAGAATTTGTTTTTTCAACCTGGATAGTTTCATATCTAAAAATCAGCCGTAACTTTTCTATTGGCGAAGCCAGCATGGGACTTACTATTTACTGGGTATTTATAACATTCGGAAGATTTGCGGCCGATAAAATTGGAAAGAAGATGAAAATATACCAGTTTATACTCGGTTCATCACTATTAGCCTTTGTGGCATACATCTTTCTTTTTTTCACAAACAGCACTACCATGATTTTTGTTATGATTGCTATAATGGGGACTGGGTATGCGGCATTGTATGCAGCGATACTTTCCTATGGAATGGACCAATTATCATTCAATAGCCCAAAACTTATGAGTCTATTGGTTCTTTCAGGCACTATCGGTGTAATACTGGCATTGCCAATTTCAAGTTTTTTTGTTCATAATTTTGGTTTCTTAACTGCATTGCTGGTTGGCCTTGTTTTTTTAGGACTGGTAATTGTTTCAATTTATATTACACTCCGAGATAAAACAAACCCGGCAATAGAGTATAAAAAACATAGGCTCTGGGGTGCTATCACCAAAAGAACTAAAGTTTTTGTACGAAGAAAAACTGAATTGCATTAAAATCAATTAAGGCCGTTATGTTTCCCACTATAGACAAAGCAGATTCTGATGGCCTTTTGGCTGTAAGCTTGCATATTAACAGAGAAATGCTGATTACTGCATATAAAAGCGGTATTTTCCCCTGGCCTTTCGAAAAAGATCATATTCTATGGTTTGCTCCGCCGAAACGAGCCATTCTAAGGTTCCCCAAGTTTAGAATATCCAAAAGGCTACAGCGCCATATTAACTGCAATAATTATATATTCAGGGTAAATACCGCATTTCCGGAAGTCATCCAATCCTGTGCTTCTGTTAAACGCTCCACCCAACAAGGAACCTGGATAACGCAAAAAATCATTAACTCATATATAGATTTACATAATGCCGGCTATGCTCATAGCTTCGAGATATTCAATACAGAAAACAAACTGATTGGTGGTTTATATGGCATAAGAATCAATAATTTCTTTGCAGGTGAAAGCATGTTTCATACAGTAACTAACGCTTCAAAATTCGCTCTATACGAAACAATAAAATACTTAACGACACAGGGACTAACCTGGATGGATGCACAGATAACAAATCCATTTTTGGAAAGTTTTGGCGTCGAAGAAGTTTCAAGAGAGAATTTTATGATAATGCTGGAAAGATCTATCTAACCACTTTATAGTTCATAACCTGCCACTCGCCCTCTGTTTTCTTAAATTCAAACCGCCATTTGGGCTTTATAGCATAGAGACCTTCAATATCCTGTAGTATTACCACGCTGATTGCGGTGTCACCGTCAATATTCAAGGTTTTAAAGTCTACAACCTTCATTTCCATGCTGTTGTCTTTTAAATACAGAGTAACGGCTTTTTTAAATGGTGCTGTTTCCGGTACGGTCAACTGTTTTTCAGCGCATCCACACAA
Organism: uncultured Victivallales bacterium; assembly: GCA_964625675.1. Taxonomy (GTDB): domain Bacteria; phylum Verrucomicrobiota; class Lentisphaeria; order Victivallales; family GWF2-38-69. The sequence continues at coordinate 4,944 of CAZVCD010000195.1, forward strand.
AGAAAGAATTAGTACACCCAAAAAAACTACTTTTTTATAATTCATAACATTCCTTTTTATACCGGAGGTATTTTTATTTTTGGTTTATATTAAAAGTTACTGTTTTTTAGTCTCATTTATTTTAATTATTTTTCGAAAACCATTTTGCTTTGGGCATATCATAAAAATATCTATAATTTAGCACAAAAAATCCAATATTTCCTTCGAAAAATCTTCTCTGTTTTCAACATGTGGCGTATGCCCTGTACCGGAGATAATAGTCGTTTTAGAATTAGGAATATTATCACTCAGTATTTTACTTTCTTTCGGTGTTATGAGTATATCATCTTCCCCTACCAGCACCAACGTTTCATGGCAAATATTCTTTAGTTTTTCTGTCGAGTAAAAATCAGCACAGGCTTCCAACTGTCCTTTAAAGCCTGTCAGTGTCTGTTGGTACGGGTATTCCATGGCAAACTGAACTGCAAAATCAATCATCTGTTCGTCTTCAAAGAATTTTTGTGAAAAAACCCAGCAATACAGCTCCCGAAACCAGATATCTTTTGACAAACCGTTTTTCCATGAAGAATACATGCTTTCAAAAAGCACCTTATTT
>CAZVCD010000196.1:0-5524 GCA_964625675.1 uncultured Victivallales bacterium
TAAAAGCAAGCAAAAGATATGCAAAATGGTTTATTTGGGCACAAATTAAGCGAGTTTCTGAGTCGATACGGGCATAAAAGCTTTAGCTTTTTTTTCAACGCTGTATTTACCCAGCAAAAAACCAATACTTATAAAAACAAAGATCAACAGTATATTTTTTATTAGTTTTTTAATTTGATTCTACCTTAGGTGTTTTTATTTTTGGATGATTTTTGAGATTTTTATCCTCGATTTTTTTGTTATCTACAGAAACGCATTTTGCTTTGGGCATGATAAAGTTGTACCCTAAAGAATTCCATTTTTCTAAAATATCGTCTTTTGATATAAATCCAACATGCCTCCAGAGTTCTTTACCGTTTTTATCAAAGAAAATCTGTGTGGGGATTGAGGTAATCTTATACTCTTTTGCTTCTTGGACATTTTTAGGTATCCAAACATCTGTGAATTTTACAATAAAGTGGTTTTTATATTCCTCTGCCATTTGGTCTAGAATTGGTGCCATTCTTTTACACGGGATACATTTTTTTGCTCCAAAATCCCATAGCATCGGAAGTTTATTGGTTTCTTTAGTGTTATTATCTGCGCCATTTGTTGTGATTGAAAAAAATGACAATATTACTACAGTAATAATGAAATAGCTGATAATCTTATAATAGTGATTTAGTTTCATTTTAACATTACCTTTATCTCTTCTACAGTACATAATTTTCCTGTAGCTTTTACAATACCATCAATGGCAATCCCCGGTGTTATCATTATCCCGAAAGATAATATTTTATTGATATCAGTAACTTTTTCCAACTCATAATCCACATCCAGCTCTTTTGCCGCTGCTTCAGCATTTTCTGCAAGTTTTTTGCACTTTGGACAACCTGTTCCTAATATTTGGATTTTCACATTAATCTCCTTTGTATGTTAATATTAAAAATTCCCGTAAAGCATTCCTGTAAAAGTAGCCATGATAATAACAAGGCCTACAAAAACAATAGTTTTTTTAGTACCCATTACACTTCTTATTACAAGCATATTGGGTAAACTTAAGGCTGGTCCTGCCAGTAAAAGTGCAAGAGCAGGGCCTTTGCCCATACCGTTGTTAATAAGTCCCTGAAGTATTGGTACTTCAGTTAACGTAGCAAAGTACATAAAGGCTCCTGCAAAAGAAGCAAAGAAATTTGCGCTTAATGAATTACCGCCTACAGCTCTGTTAACCCAGTCTATAGGTATTAGTCCTTCATGGCCAACACGCCCTAAAAGCAGTCCGGCAACAAGAACACCGAAAAGTAGAAGCGGTAATATCTGTTTAGCAAAACCCCAGGAAGATGAAAACCATTCTTTACCGTTTCCTGTATTATCTGTTATTGTAATAATAGAAAGGCACACGGTTCCGGTAAAAAACGGTATTAGCGGAATTGCAGGGAACAATAGTATTGCAATAATAACAACTATAACTGAAACAATAATTTTCCAAAGTTTTATTTGATACCATAAAAAGAGAACTATGCCAAGCAAAATAGAAAACAAACCTGCGATGATCCATTTATAAGTATAAATAATAAACCATAAACCAACTGTTTCTGCTGGCTTACCCCAGTTAGCAAAAACCAATATCCCGACCATAGAAAGAAAATATAGTCCATTTTTTGATAGAGTTCTCTCTTTTTCTGTATCTGCTTCAATGATAGGAGCAGAGGCAATTTTTTGTTTTTCCTCTTTTATGAAAATTACATGCATTAGCATCCCGATGATTACACTAAAAAGTATTGCACCGATTGCTCGTGCAATACCAAGTTCGATGCCTAAAATTCTTGCAGTTAGTGCAATAGCTAGAACATTAATAGCCGGGCCTGAATATAAAAAGGTACATGCAGGTCCTAATCCTACACCCATCTTATAAATTCCTGCAAATAGCGGTAGTACAGTGCAGGAACAAACAGCCAGGATTGTGCCGGAAACTGAAGCGACTCCGTATGCAATAAGCTTATTGGCTTTAGGTCCTAGGTATTTCATTACTGAATTCTGATTTATAAAAACAGTAATAGCGCCTGCTATAAAAAAAGCTGGTATTAAACAAAGAAGTACATGTTCTCTCGCATACCATTTAACAAGGTAGAGCGATTCCAGTACTGCGTTGTCAAATCTGGCACTTCCTATAGGCAGAAAATAAATAACAATAAATATTGCTGCTATATATCCTAAAATTTTACCTTCTCTCTTCCATTCCATACATTGCTTTCCTAATTACAGTATTTTTGACTAAATGTCCGATTATTATATGAAAAGTCCAAAGTGGGTATTAAAAATTTAAGAGGTTTTTGATTGTCTCATCCAGTTTTATCGGTTCTTTTTTATTGTTATTTGAATTTTGTTTTTGAGTGTTTTCTGGAGAGGAAGCATTTGTGTTATGCCCTAATATATTTAGGACATTAGTAACAGCATCTCCTACCGTGTTTTGTTGTTGAGAAGCTGGGGTTGTTTCAGCTCCTTGTGTGCTCTTATCGTTAGGTACAGGTGTTTGCAGCAAGTCAATAAACTTATTGTGTTTTATCTTATCAATTGTATCTATGACTGTGTTTGTAGTATCAAAACCGGTATTTAGAAAAGTATCGGCATTTTGCTGTAATATTTGTGCTGTCATTTTGGTTGTATCAGTTTCTGGTTTTTGTATAGTGCCTGTAATATCTAAAGGTATTATTATTCCGGCAAAAACTGTATTTGTGTTTAACCCAATTACGTCGTTATTTAGATTGATACGTCCTTCTGCTTTCATTTCTGAAACCGGGCTTTGAGGAATACCAAAAAAATCAAACATTTTAATATCTACTATTCCTTTAGTTAAAACTATATTTAATTTACCGTTCTTGAAATCTATTCTTTTTTTGTGGTTAAACATATAGTCAATTTTTGCTATAGACTTACCTATATTTCCAGAGACAAACTTTAACGCAGTATTTGATGCCAGATTGGCTATTACTTGTAAAGGGTAAAACATTGTTTCTACAATATTTTTATTTCCTACATTGATTGGAATAGAAACATTGGTCAATTCGGAGGTAACTATTCCATCCATAGTTTTAAAGTTATAAAGATCCTGTCCTTTAATGTTCAAAGCTAATGTGTTAATATTTGTTTTTGTCATATTATAAGGCGGTGAAACAAAAGTCATTAATAATGGATCCAGCAATAAACCTTTAATATCGGTTTTTAGTCTGAAAGAAATATTTTTATGTGATGCTCGTTTACAGGTGAAATTTAAATTTGACTGACTGATACTTTTGCCATTAATCATCTCTATTTTAGAATTGAAAGTTTTCGGAAGAAGTACTGATGTTATTATAAAATCATTTTGAGTTTTGAATGAGCCTTTAAGTTTATTGTCTATTGTATAGTTTAGGCTTAAGTCAGCGCTGCTTGGTGTATTTGCTTTTATCTGCTTAGATTTGATATTCACATTTGAAAAAACAAGATTCTTATCAGAAATTATTTCAGCTCTTAAATTATTGATATTAAGGTCTTTTATGTCAAAATCATAATGCTTATATTTTGGGGTCGTCTTTGTGGAAACTGCAACTGGTTTATTCGTGGTCGGACTAGCATTAACTGAAGCCTTTGTATTGTTGACTTTTTTAGGTACTGTTTTTTTAACAATAGCAATATTAGGATTATCAACTGTGAATGAATTTATATAATATTTTTTATTAAGTATTTTATTTAGGTCTAAATTAATATTTAAGTAGGGTACTTTGGCTGAGTATTCCCCATTATTTTTTATATTAATGTTCTTGACGCTTAAGTCTGAAATAATACTTGAATCGCTATCTTTTTGAAAACCTTTTTTCAGGGCGTCAATGCCTTTTCCTGATAGAGTAATATTTAAATCAGATACACCACCGGTTAATTTAGAACTGTCATTTAAAAAATCTTTAATAGAATCTATATCAAAATTCTTTATATTAATTAATGCCTTTTCGGTATCTGAATTATTTTCATATTTAACCACTATCGGCATATTATGTCCGTTTAATTTTAGGTCTATATTTGAATTGACATTATCCGGCTTAAAAATATCTTTTCCAGATAATTGAAGGTTGCCGGCTATAGAACCTTTTAACTGTTTTGAACCTTTATTGTAGCCAAACCCAGTGTTAATTATAGCTTTTATTTCGTTTTCATTTTTTTTATTTACGTTAAGATTAAGCCCATCTATCTTTACTAACTGATCACTGTTTGTGTATTCAGTGTTTAAATCCTGTATTTTAATTTTATCCGGTAGAAAATTACCTTTAATGATCGATGAAAGATCAAATGATGTTCTAATAGATTTATTTTTTAAATAAAAATTATTTTCTGATGAAATATCTATCCCCGAAATTGTAGCAGAGGAATTAATGGGGTTAGACCCGAGTACCAAGTCATTAATATCTTTACCTGTAGCCTTCAAGCTTATATTGTTTATTTCACCTTTAGTGTTGCTGTATGGTCCTGTTACAAATGCACTGACAAATGGTTTAATTAAAATATCAGATAATTTTAAACTGAAATCAAAAGCTCCATCCTTTTTTGTATCTAATTTTATAATTAAGGGCATTTTGTTTTTATCAAGCTTGATCAATGATACTGAATTAATATGTGTTGGAATAAAATTATTATTAATCGTTATGCTGGATTTGCTACTGATAATTCCTTCTGCAAGTTTTTTGCCGTCGGATAGGGAAATGCCTCCATTCAAGTTAATGGAACACTCTTTTCCTGGTTCAATATTGGGTATACTTAAATTTAACTTACTAATTTTTGTTGTAGTCTCGTTATTCTTAACCAAGACATTTAAGTTTTCCAAGTTAATATCATTTAAAGAAATTTTATATATAGAACTTTTATCCGCCGATTTTTTTTCAGCTGCAACTATTTTTTTCTGTTCAAGCTTATCTTTTGCTATTATAACATTCTTCTTGGGAGAAATATCTAGGTTCAAACTTGTGTTTTTAAGAAGAAGTTTTTTGATGTTTATTTTATTGTTAAACAGTATGTCGTAGAAGCTTGTCTTAATAATAAGTTTTTCGGACTGCATTGACATTTCGGATGAAGAGTAGTTCAGGTCGTTGATCATAACAGAAGACCCCATTAAAGAGACATCTATATCAGCTACACTTATCTTTGAATTTGTTTTTTCTGCTACAATAGGTAAGATAATTTTTTTGATACAGTACTGACTTGTTCCAAAATTATATACTGCAATTAAAGCAACCAATATAACTATAATAATAACAGCAAATATCTTAACTTTTTTCTTCATAAAAATGTCCTTTTAATTTTTATATTAAACACTACCTAGAGCTTATCAGAAAAGGTCTAACTAAAATACCTCCGGTATATTTAAAAATACAGCATAGTTTTGTTTTTCCTTTGACGAAATAGTTTTCGGCAGGTATTCCCAATAAATCATACTTATATATATATATCCTAAATAATGGATAAGAAAGCATCTATTACTCGGAAGATAGGGTAGGGACGGCTCTCCGAGCTGTCC
>CAZVCD010000197.1:0-1108 GCA_964625675.1 uncultured Victivallales bacterium
CTTTTGATTCCCAGTCAGACGCGCTAACCAAGTTGCGCTACATTCCGACATTGTGTAATGAATAACATACAATTTGTATATAATGTGAATGATTAATGGCGCAAAATGGTCTATAAATGATAAGAGTGACTCGAAGTAAGTGAAAGTAGTATCTTTGAGGCTAAAATAGGCAAAAAAAATGGTCGGGATGAGAAGATTCGAACTTCCGACCTTTTGACCCCCAGTCTGTAGCAATAGGCACAAGATAATTGCATTGGTGTGAATATTGGGTTGCTTTGCTGCATTTCAGCATTATACTATCTATATTGTAATTCTAAGCGTTTCTATAAGTTTCAATATAGGTAAAAAAATGTCTATAAAAAGAAAAAAAATGCCAAACGGCAAACTTACCCCAACCTATTATTATGATTTTAAAGTAGACGGAAAACGCTTTACTGGTACTACCGGCTGCACTACAGAAAGAGAAGCTAGAAAATTCGAAAAAAATAAAGTAGACGAACTTAGAAAAGAAACAAGTGCAAAAGTTCTAGTAGAAAAATATAGAGATCACCTTACCGGTGGACGGAAAATATTACTAGAAGATGTTTTCAGGGAATTTATTAAAAAGCCAAGAAAATATAATACTTGTGAACGTTCTATGAAAACAAAAGAAACTCATTGGAATGATTTCTTTCTATTTATTACAGACCTTTATAAAAATTTTAAATACCTTGGTGACGTTACTCAAAAAGCAGCAGAAGATTATATTCAGTTTATTAGGAATAATGGAAAATTCAATAAGAAAGTTTTTTATTCGGCTCCAGGAAAGAAGAAAAAAATTGAATATTCTCTCGATGAGAACCAGCAATTAAGTCCGAGATCCTGTAATGCGTACCATAAAACATTGATTGAGATATGCAATAAATTGTTTGATGATGCGAGTTTAATAGAAAATCCTTTTAGCAAAATAGAAAAATGGGATAATGAAACTGAATCAAGAGAACCTTTTACGCCTGAAGAATTAAAATTGATAGGTTCCAAGGCCGATAGTTTTATTTATCCTATTTTTGCTGTCGGAATGAGTACAGGCTTGAGAGAGGGAGATATCTGTACTTTGCAATGGAGTGAA
>CAZVCD010000197.1:1208-5492 GCA_964625675.1 uncultured Victivallales bacterium
CGGAATGAGTACAGGCTTGAGAGAGGGAGATATCTGTACTTTGCAATGGAGTGAAGTTGATTTTGAAAAACAAATAATTAGTAGGAAACTTCTTAAAACTGGTAAAAGAGTTAGGTTGCCAATATTACCACCGTTAAATGGCTTTTTACAGGAATTGAAAAATAAAGAAACCAGTTCTCAATATGTTTTGCCTGAACATGCTGATATATATATAAATAATCCAACTGGCATAGGCTATAGAGTCAGCAAATTTCTTGAATCAATTAATATTGAGACGACAAAAAAAATAGAGGGAAGAACAAGAAGTGTAAGTATTAAAGATGTTCACAGCTTAAGGCATAGTTTTTGTTATCTAGCTTCAATCTACGGAGTGCCTTTTAATATCGTTAAAAGTGTTGTAGGTCATGTTGATCCTAGAATAACTGAAATGTACATGGACCATGCAAACGATGAGATGAAGAGGCAGAAACTATCACAAATGCCTAATTTTTTAGGCCTTCCTGAGAATGAAACTTATGTTACGTTAACGCCTGACCACTGTAATAAATGTGATATGATTATCGATAAAATCAAAAAAATGAATAAAAGTAACTGGAATCAAATTAAAACTGAAATACTTAATCTTTGATTTTATTTCATTGGCTTTCAAAAAATATCAAGTCACTTGGTTATTCCCTACAATATTAATATTACGAATTGGTACTAGATTTTTATATGCTAGGTTTCTAAGCAAGATCAGTACTAAGGCTTACTAAATGAACTGTTGTTTTTTTGTATAAGGAGATTTTTTGTAACTTAAGTCCATTTCTTTAATATAGTTAAGGTATGTATATATTATTGAATATCATAATAATAAGTATATTTTATTAGTTATGAATAAAAAACAAAATATACTTGTTACATGGTTAGGTTTGACTGATATTAGGGCTGCCAAAGAAGCTATTGGCGGACTTGGTCCAATCGGGCAGGCTGCTGTTGACCGTAACTTTTCTGATATACTTATAATTTCTAACTCATCATCCAAAGATGAAGAAATTTATTCATCATGGCTTTGCAAGCGCACAGAAGCTAGGGTGCAGGTGTTCAATTTTACTTTATCAAGCCCCACAGAATATGGGGAGATTTTTGAAGCAGCAAAAGCTGTTATTGAAGAAATAAAATCAACTCACAATAATATTCAGTTTACCTATCATTTAAGTCCAGGTACTCCTGCAATGAGTGCTGTATGGATTATGATGGCAAAATCAAATTACCCTGCAGAACTTATTGATTCGTCTGTTCAACAAGGAGTAAGAACGGTCTCAATTCCAGTTCAAATTTATGCCACTCATATATTAGAAGATAAACGGACAGATAAAGATGTTTTAGATTTTTTTGACTTAGGTAAGGAAGATAGAACTGCCTTTAATGATATTTTATATAATAGCGACATAATGAAAATTCAGATTGCAAGAGCAGTAAAAGTTTCCAAATATGATTTTCCTGTTTTAATACTTGGTGAGTCAGGAACTGGTAAGGAACTATTTACTAAAGCAATTCATTTAGCTAGTAGAAGAAAAAAAAGACCGCTTAAATGCGTCAACTGCGGTGCTATTCCTCCAAATTTAATAGAGGCAGAATTATTTGGTTACGAAAAAGGTGCTTTTACAGGTGCAAACAATTCACATAAAGGTATTATTGAATCTGCTAACGGGGGTACACTCTTTCTTGATGAAATTGGAGAAATGCCTCTAGATGTTCAAGTGAAGCTTCTAAGGACGCTACAGGAGAAGTCAATAACAAGAATTGGTTCAACTGATGAAATTAAAATAGATTTTCGAGTTATTGCTGCAACAAATAGAAACCTGACAGATGAAATCCATAAGGGTAGATTTAGAGAAGATCTGTTCCATAGGCTTGCCATTGGAATCATTAATTTACCCACACTCAGGGACAGGAAGGAAGACATTAATATTTTAATTAATTATTTCCTCGATATTCTTATTAAGAGCGAAGGAGAAAGTAAGAAATTTTCCATTTCTGCAAGAAATCTTATGTTAAAATATGAATGGCCTGGAAACATAAGAGAGCTTGACAACACTATAAAAAGAATTTTTATTTGGTCTGCGGGGGATACAATTATAGACAAAGATGTGAAAGATAATTTATTTTCCGTATCACGAAAAATTACCTATAAAGATAATATATATGACCGTAAATTAGGTTCTGATTTCTGCCTAAACAGACTTATAGAGGATATAGAGAAACACTACATAAAAAAGGCACTTGCAATGACAGACAAGAAGGTAAAAGCGGCAGAACTTCTGGGTTATAAAAATCATCAGACTTTGAATAATAAAATTGAAAAACTTTTTTTAAAGTAAAGTTTGGCATGCTTTATGCTTAACATTAATTCAATTAATATAATAAAAAACTTAATAAAGTGAAATAAATTATGAGCAGAACAGGCATTACAGAAATATATCTTCAGAATTTTAAAGGAATAAGTGAAAAAGTAAGGATTCCTTTAAAACCTATCACTCTTCTTTTTGGTCCTAATAGTACAGGCAAAAGCACTATAAACCACGCCCTGCATTATGCAAGGGAACTATTGCTTAATGATAATCCCAATGCAGATAACTCCGATATTGGAGGCAATGCTATAGATCTAGGGGGATTTCAGAATTTAGTTCACAATCATGATATGTCAAAAGATATAAAAATAGGTTTTACCATTATACCCGATAGCAAGGGAATTCCTTCTTCCTCTGACTTATTTCAAAGATATTTTGACTCAGACCTAAAGGACAGTTTTGATTTGAGTAAAAATATTAATAATTTTAAAATCGAATTAACTATTAGTTGGGATGATCGTCATAATACGCCGTATGTTTCACATATTGAATTCTTTTTCAATAATCAAGGAACTATCAATTTTTACAACTATAATTCTGAGGACCCTGCCGAGTTAAATATTTGCGAGGCATCTTTTTGTCAACTATTCGAGTCTAATAAAAGTATATCACAAAACATATCAATAGAATATCTCAAGAAAAATTATGATGGATTATTATATAGCGGATATAAACTTTCTGGCATTGACACAACACATCCATTTGATATCGACATTAGTGGTACATGGGACCAAGTTGAAGCTATTAACATGGTGCTAAATCAATTAGTTCAAGGAACTCTGAAACTGCTTAAAGAGCAACTAAAGCAATTTAGATATTTGGGGCCAATTAGACATGTTCCCAAGCGGGGATTTTCTACTCCTTCTCGTATTGATGAAAAAAGGTGGTTTGATGGACTGGCAGCTTGGGATTTACTATATCACGATGAATCTTTAATTAAATTATCTAATAAATATTTATCAGATAAATATATGAAATCTGGTTATCAAATTGTTTTGTTCAGATACGAAGAAGATTATTTAGCAGATGACCTTTTACAAGGAGTAAATGTTGACTTTCGCGTAAAAAAAAGAATTGAGCTAGTAGATACTAAAAGAAAGATTCTTGTAACCGCCAAGGATATCGGTGTGGGAATATCACAAGTAATCCCAGTAATAGTAGGAGCAGTTGACAATAGTAAAAAAATATTTTCTATAGAACAACCTGAACTCCATCTTCACCCTAAGGCTCAATGTAGTTTAGCAGACATTTTTATTGAAGAAATAAATAATGACAATGGACGGATTTTCTTGATTGAAACACATAGTGAGCATTTAGTTCTCCGCTTTCTTCGTAGAATCAGGGAAACTGCAATATTAGAAACTCATTCCGAATCATCACTGGTTATGAAACCAAATGATTTAGGAGTTCTTTATGTTCACAATCCTGATAATAAAACTGAAATTATTGAGTTACCTGTTAATGAAGAAGGTGAATTTACTGTTCAGTGGCCTAGTGGATTTTTTGAAGAAAGAGCAGAGGAGCTATTTTAATGCATAGGGAATACGCAGTAGAACCAATAACTCTATCTAACTGGAAAGATTTTCGATATATTATTGAAAAATTTGGTTGGAGCGATGGCCGTTTAATCTCACAATATCCAAAACATTGGAAAAGATTGGTTTATGAAAGCATTCCTAAGGAATGTCTACCTATTGAGCAGAGTAGAATTGTTGAAAAATTAAGAAACCTAACATGTTTAATTAGAAGAAATAGTTCTGAATATGACGGAAATGATTCATGGCTCAATAACACGCTAAATGAATCAAAAAGAAAGTCTTTTGAGAAAATCATAGCACAAATTGAAAAAAACAAGGATAATGTTATTAGTTGCAGCTCATTTGATGAAGAT
>CAZVCD010000198.1:0-5482 GCA_964625675.1 uncultured Victivallales bacterium
ATTTATCTGAATATAAATATATTGGCTTTTATAGAACACGTAATTTCTCCTTTAATTGTGGTATTTGTATTTTTGATTCCTATAATTGCAGTATACCGTTCAAAAAATATTGGAAATTATAAGAAGAAAGTTGCAATTATCTGCATGATTATTGGAATATTTTTATTGATAGCTTCATTAGCAACCTGGTAATTCAATAGCTAAAGGCTGCTGAATACCGAAGCATAAACTAAACACAGAAGAAAAAGAAAGAGACAAGTTAAACTTGTTTTACTATTTTTTTATTTGAAGAATATGGCATTGTTGTATCTCAACAAGTTAGAAAGCAAACTCCTGTACATCTGAAATATTGTCACTTATCTTTTTTAAGTGCATATGTTTCACTTTTTAGAAAAGCCATAAGTTCTTTTGATTTTTTATAACTTTTGCAGATTTCAGCAGATATAAGGCCACCTATTTTAATTGGAATGTCATGATTACAGGAACGATTACATTCGCGCATCAGCCATAAAGTTCTAAGCGTAGGGTTAATTTTCCCTAAGAATTGAAAAAATTTACTATTATGGCCATCAAAAAAAACAGTTTGAACAGGACACTTACCGCTTCTAATAATCATACCGGCAACGCCTGCCCACTCCTTGTCTATAATTCTTTTCTCTTTTTTATCATATGCAGCAACCTCACCTGCAGGAAATATTCCCAACACATGCCCATTTTTAAGCCACTTTATAGTATCCCTGACTCCACCAAAACTATTACGTGAAGAATCAGATGTACCAAAAGGATCAACGAGAAAAAAGTGTTCTTTTAAATTAGGAATCCCGCCTAAAATATAATTAGCCATTAGCTTTACATCAGGTCTCACTCTCTTCAATAACGCCAACAAAGCAATTCCGTCTATCGCACCATAGGGATGATTTGCTACGATAACTAAAGGCCCCTCTTTTGGTATTTTTCCCAGTTCTGAATCAGAGACATCAAGCTTAATATTCATAACATCTTTATGAAATAATTTTTCTGCAAAATTATCATCTGACTCTAAATCGCAAGCGCCGTTATAGATTTTGTCTATCTTACTTACACCGAGAATAGCAAATAGAATCGGTTTTATCAATTTTGCTAAAAGTTTTGGCATTGTACTTTCCAAGCCTTTACCAAGCCCATCGCTAACCATTTTCCTACTCATCTTCTTTCCCCATATGTTAAAATATTTTTTACAATATGCCAAGAATGCTTATAAAACAGCGATATTGTAGATCCCTCAGATAAACCAGAGCTAGTTATTTGTTTCCATTCCTGCGTTACATGATTTTTCGATATAACCATTTGTTAGTATATGAGCGATACCGAATATTATACATACCACAATCATTGCAATAAAGATATATGTTGGATCATAAATATCTGTAAGAGCACTAACTTCTCCTCCTAACAGACCTCCTATAGACCATGAAATAAGCATATTAAGTGAGACCAATGTTGCAGAAAAACCTGTAGGAGCAAATTTAGTTGCTGCAGAGAGCAAGACTGGAACTGTTAATAGTTCACTGAAAGCAAAAAAGATATAGAACACAACAAGATACACCATGCTGCCAATGTATTTCTGGCTTGCAGCTATCTGAATTACAAAAGGCATCATGCTTAAACACCCCGCAGCCAATAAAAAATACGCAGTAGAAAGCTTGAAACTTAAAGTAAAATCTTTGTTTTTTTTATCAAACCCCTTATATATAGAGGCTATAATAGGAGAAAACAATACTATTAAGAGACCATAGCCTCCATAAAACCATGCTGCAGGAATTTCCCATCCCATGACATGTCTGTTAACATTTGTACTAGCCCATAAAGTCAATAATCCGTAAGGAAGAGCATAAAATATATTCCAAAGAATATTTGAAAAACAAAGTCCGATAAATACCCAGACTCTTTTTCTTTCCTCTTTGGTCCACTTCCGTTTACTTGTTCCATCCTCACTTGTTGGCTTTTCTAAATCTCCGACTCCTTTAAGGCTTCTGTTATATGAAAAAAAAGTATTAAACAACGCTATAAGCATTCCAATAGCAGATGCTCCAAATGCAAACGAAAAGCCGAAAGTATTCATTAAAATCCCTGCTATAAATGGCCCTATACATCCTCCAATATTGATAGCCATATAGAATATAGCAAAACCTGAATCTCGATTAGCATCTGCTTTAGCATCATAAAATTCACCAACCATAGCCGAGATAGTAGGTTTTAAAAAGCCTGTCCCGATTGCAATTAAAGAAAGAGCGGTAAAAAGCCATACATCGCCATGCTGCGTCAAGGAAAGATATCCCAAAAACATGATAATATTTCCCAGGGTCATGGATACTTTCCGCCCGATGTATTTATCAGCCAGCCAACCGCCAACAACAGGTGTTGCATAAACTAGGGCACTAAAAATACCTGTAAGTCTAAGTGCATTTGCATTGCTCCAGCCTAAACCACCTTTTGTTAGGGTTGCTGCTGCATACAGAACAAGAACTCCTTGAGTTGCATAAAATCCAAAACGTTCAAAACACTCAATTGATGATAAGGAAAGAACTCCCTTGGGATAACTTTTCATTAAATCTATAGCTTTTAAGCCATAAGATTTATAATTTTTAAAAAAGCGCATAAAGCTCCAATAATTTAAAAGGGTTTTGTGTTAGGTCAGACTTATTCATAGTTATAGAATTATCTGTTCAAACTTTTCAGTGTAAATTTATAATTATAAGGTAATTTATAGTTTATGTCAACGCATCTATGCGATAATAGAATTTTGGCATAAAAATATAGTTCTGGCTTCAGTCAATTTTATAGATTATATAGACTTTTAAAAGTCTTAGATGAATCAAAAAAGTTATTTATTTTTCATCTATCAGCATACATTTCTTTATAATAGTTCTGGTAGTTACCAGATGTAACATTATCAAGCCACTCTCGATTATCCAAATACCATTTCACTGTTTGCTCCATCCCCTGATCGAAAGTAACAGAAGGTTTCCAGCCGAAAGATTTCATGATTTTACCGGCATCAATAGCATAGCGTCTATCATGGCCTGGTCTATCTTTAACAAATGTTATTAAAGATTCAGGCTTATCAAGAAACTTCAACAGCGTTCTAATTAGCTCAAGATTTGTTTTTTCATTACATCCACCAATATTATAGACTTCTCCTGTATTTCCACTTTTAAAAACCTCCCAAATAGCAGAACAATGATCATGGACATATAGCCAGTCACGAACCTGCATACCATCTCCATATACTGGGATAGGTTTGTCATTAAGCATATTATTAATACATAGAGGAATCATTTTTTCAGGGAACTGATAAGGACCATAGTTATTTGAGCAGCGCGTAATAACAGTATTCAAACCAAATGTATGGTGATATGCATGGACTAAATGGTCAGCAGAAGCTTTGCTTGCACTATACGGTGAATTCGGTTTAATATTAGTGATTTCAGTAAACATCCCTTCACTGCCGAGTGAGCCATAGACTTCATCCGTGGAAACCTGAAGATAACGTTTTACCCCAAATTTATGCGCATTGCGCAGTAAATTCAGTGTTCCCATTACATTTGTTTTAATAAAAATATCAGGATCGTGAATAGATCTATCTACATGAGACTCCGCCGCAAAATTGATTATTCCATCAATTTGATTCTCATGTATTACTTTAGCAACAAATTCATCATTCTGAATATCTCCATGAATGAAGTGGTGCTTAGGATTATCTTTACAGTCATGAAGGCTTCCGAGGTTGCCAGCATAGGTTAAGGCATCGAGGTTAAACACGTCAATATCTGGTTCTTGCTTTAGCAGCATCTTTACAAAATTAACTCCAATAAAACCTGCGCCACCAGTCACTAATATTTTTTTCATAAAAATCGCCTTTAGTAAAATAAAATAAAATTTTCTAGTTTATACCCTCTTTATTTATTTTGGTTTATTAGCTCCATAATTTGAGTATCTACCTTCTTTGCATCTACTATCATTTTTTTCATTTGCTCATCTTTGTTTAATTCAACCGCCATCCTTCTGTGCATATCCATAGTTGACCTTTGGAGCACCTGCAAATCCGGCTTCTCTTTTATAAGCTTAACTCTCAACTGGTATATTTCTAAAGAAATTTTTCGCCTTTGATTCTGAAACTCTTTCATTTTTTTTACAAAATCCTGTTTGTCTGAGGGATTTCCAGCTACTTTAGACGATACATTTTTTATCTCATCCTTAGTTTTAGAAATATCACCTTTAACCTGCTTACTTTGATTCTGAGTTTCTTTAGACACTTCAGCTTTAGGTACGCTTTGGTCTACTGCTTCTTTATTTGAAGTATCGACGGCAATTCCATACAAAGCAAAAGCAAAAATAAACACAGCAATAACAGCAAATTTAGCTATACTGCCACGGTGTCTACACATTTTAGAAGAGTCTAATTTTACTTTTTTTAATTCCCATAGTTTTCTCATTATCATACCTACCTTTATTTTTCATTTTACAAGATAAATCTTGCTCTTGTATTTTTATTTTATTAAGCTTGTTAAAAAGCAAATTCCTATGCTCTTATTAAAAAATTTAATCTTAATCATTGTTATGTTATGTAAACTTTCATGAACTGCGGATAAAACATTAGAAATACGGGCACACTACATATCTTTAAGCGGCTTTCTAAACAAAAAAGACAGCACGAGTATGCATACACCAATACAAATGGCGCTATCAGCAACATTAAATGCGGGCCAATGATGAGAAGCAATATAAAAATCTAAAAAATCTACAACAGACTTCCTAAATAACCTGTCTATAGAATTTCCAACGATTCCACTCAAAACAAAAGATAAAGCAATATATCTTTCCAAACATCTTTCTGTAATACTTCTAAAAAAAAGTATTAAAATAACAAAAGCCACAAGAGCAACAATAAACAGAAGAACATTATTGCCATTGAACATCCCCCAGGCAGCACCTGTATTCCTTACAGAAACAATGTCAAAGAAACCTGGTATTACGACTAAAGGTTTACGTATCAACTCTGAATTAGACACAATTAAATACTTTGTTACCTGATCAAGCCCAACGAGAATAATAAATATTATCCCACATTTAGATAAAAGTTTTTTCTCTTCTTTTGTTTTAACCGAGACTCTCATTCATACCTCTATGTTAGGGAACTTTTATATTTCCATAAAGTAATTTGCATACAAATCAAAAGTAAAATGTTTTATTTCATCATCTGACAGCTAAACATTTTAAACCATTTGCGTATATAACATATTAATATATAATATTCTTTCAATAGGCTTTTAGCGAAAAAAATAAAAGACTGTAGGATATATCTGTCCTTGAATTTTAAACATTTCCGGTTTTACTCATCGCAAATCTATATCAAATATATTAAATGCAGTAGTTGTATAAGCTTGAAATAAAAATTGGCATGCTTATATTTATATATAAATCTTTTTATAAAGACTTTTGG
>CAZVCD010000199.1:0-4047 GCA_964625675.1 uncultured Victivallales bacterium
CTTGTCAAAAAAAGAAATAAGAGCCATTTCTAGACAATATGGGTTATCTACTGAATCAAAACCATCTTATGCTTGTTTAGCTTCACGTTTTCCATATGGAGAAAGATTGACCGAGGCTAAACTTAAGAGAGTGGGCTTTGCAGAAGAAGACATAAGAAAGCTTGGCTTTACACAATTACGTGTGAGAAGTCATGAAAATTTAGCACGAGTAGAGTTTATTCCTGAAGAAATAAGTAATGCATGGGAAAAAAGAAAACAAATTGAGGAAAAATGCAAACAAAGAGGGTTTGATTATGTGACCCTGGATACTAGTGGCTATAGAACTGGAGCTATGAACGAAACGCTCTCAGAAAGTGAATTAAACAAATTTAGTGATTAATGATGCAAAACACAAAAACAAAAATTATTGCGGCCCTAAGTGGTGGAGTAGATTCATCCGTGGCAGCTTCTATTTATACAAAAAAAGGCTTTGAAGTTATTGGCGTGACACTTAAGATGAAGTCATGTGATGATACTAAAGAAAAAACTAAATCATGTTGTGGGTTGGATGATAATATTCAGGCGGGATTAGTTGCTGAGAAACTTGGCATTTCTCATTATTTTCTTGATGTCCGAAAAGATTTCAAAGAAAAAATACTCAAATATGCATGGGATGAATATTATATAGGTAGAACCCCTAATCCATGTGTGTTATGTAACTATTTTTTAAAATTTGGCGCACTTCTTGATTTTGCCAAAGATATTGGCGCGGTTGGAGTAATAACTGGACATTATGCAATACTGCGGCACGACAATAAAAGTAATAACGTAAAATTATTTAAGGGGTATGACGATAATAAGAATCAGACATATTTCCTGTCAGCTTTAACACAGGAACAACTGAACCATTCTCATATGCCCCTAGGTGAACTTACCAAAACAGAAGTGAGGCAAATTGCGGCAAAACTGGATCTGCCTAATGCTAAAAAGCAGGAAAGCCAAGATGCGTGTTTTGGATACAAAGGAGAAACATTTGCTGAAACTCTTTCAAGAACTTTTAATACACATAGTCTTGCTGGAGATATTGTCACAGAAGATGGAAAAATAGTAGGAAAACATAATGGTATTCATAACTTTACAATAGGGCAGCGAAAAGGACTTGGGGTTGCTCTTGGAAAACCGGCTTATGTAGTCAAAATTGATTCAAAATCAAATATAGTAACAATCAGTACTGACTCTTCGCTGCTTCTTGCAGATAGATTTGAAGCAATAAATATGAACTGGCTGGACTTTTCATATGATCGGCTGGAATGTGAAGTTCAGACTAGATACAGGCAGTCACCAATTAAAGCTATTGTAACTAAAATTAATGAGTCTCAGGTCGATGTAAAACTACTTGTTCCGTCCAGGGCTATCACGCCTGGACAGGCTTTAGCTGTATATAAGGGAGAACAACTTATTGCCGGCGGCCGAATAGATGCAGTAATACGGAACTAAAAACGGAGCTTTGTAGAAAGCCCCGTTTATAACAACATTAATAATGTTTAAGTTCTTCCGGCTTGCCATCATATAAATTATATTTATGATTATGCGCGTGTATTTCCTCAGTTATTTTTATTGCCAGTCTTAAGGCTTCCAAACCACGACGACCAGGAACCTTGAGTACAGGAACAGATCCGGTTTTAACTGCAGTCAATGCATTTTTTGTAAAGTTTTCTATTTCAACAGCCAGCGCATTATGGTCTTTAATAGGAATTTCTTCTTTAACAATACCACCACTTTTTCCTTTATAACAAACAAATCCTGTTCTTTCGCCATAGTCCAATGACAAATATGAATTAGATTGGTATAATAGTGTTCTTCTCAACGCCTGGTCATGTATTCTGCTGGCTTTAATATTTGCTACGCAACCATTTTTAAATGTAATTCTAGCACTGGCTACATCTTCAGTTTCACTCAATACAGGTATCCCGGCTGCTTCCACTTTTTGAACCTTACTGTCAACTATATGCAGAATCAGTTCTAAATCATGAATCATTAGGTCTAATACAACGCCTACTTCAGTTCCCCTTGGATGCATTCCCGGTCTTGAAGGAGGATAAGGGGCTAATCTACGAGCTTCAATGCACCGTACGTCTTCAATTTTATCACTAATAAAACCCATTATCGGATTGTATCTTTCAGTATGACCAACCTCGAGGACTACGTTATTTTCATCTGCCAGCCTGACAAGTTCTCCAGCCTGTTCTACTGTTGCAGCAAGCGGTTTTTCTATTAAAAGATGTTTTTTCATCTTTAACAACGGCACAGCTATTAAATGGTGCAATGTAGCCGGTACGGCTATACTTAGGCCATCACAAGCATCCGCAAGTTCTTCAATTGTATCAAAAGCTTTAACATTAAATTCTTTAGATATGCGTATAGCAGCTTCTGTATTTGCATCATAAATACCAACAAGTTCCGCATTAGGGCTTTCATTATAAAATTTTGTATGAAATCGTCCTAAGGCACCAACACCTATTACACCTACCTTTAGTTTTCTGTCTTCCATAGTTGTTCCTTGCAGTTTTATGTTATAATAATGGTGATATTAGCTAACCTAAAATAAAATAGCATTATTTTATATAATTACGAGAATTAATGTTAATAACATTAGCTAGTTGACAAATAAAAAAATAAAGCATATAATTAAATTAAGACTTTAAATTGTGAATTCCAAACTCATTGGATATTTACATCAATATATCTGACTACCATGCGTTATCCTAGAAAATGAACCGTGTTGCTTTATAAGTAAATTTAGGTTTATTATATTTGATGTAATTACCAATAAACAGTTGAAATTTAAGAAAAATATGACATATTTAAAACCTTTTATTTAATTTTATAGTTTATTATTTTTTTATGGTTTAGGAGATAGTTTTATGTATAGTACAACAATGTTGATAATATTTATTATTTATACTATAACAGTTTTGTGTTTAATGTTTTACGGATTTCATTCGTACTTGATGATAATTCTGTTTTATTGTAAGCAAAAGAATGCCCGCAAAAAAGTAAACGAAGTAGTTAAAGGTTTTTACGCAACAAACAGCGATAAGGATTTACCTCGTATTACTATTCAGCTTCCCGTATATAACGAGGGTGAAATAGTCAAACGCCTTATGTTATCTGCTGCAGTAATAGATTATCCAAAAGATAAGCTTGATATTCAGGTGGTGGATGATAGCAGTGATAATACTGTAAGCATCATTGATAAGTATACTAAAGAACTTAGAGAAACAAAGGGTGTAGATATTTATGCTGTCAGAAGAGATACCCGCGAAAATTTTAAAGCAGGAGCTCTTGCCAATGGCCTAAAAACAGCCAAAGGGGAATATGTAGCAATTTTTGACTCTGACTTTATTATTCCCGAAAACTTTTTAAAAAGAAGCATTGCACAGATACATAATAAGC
The DNA here is from genome assembly GCA_964625675.1 of uncultured Victivallales bacterium. Classification (GTDB taxonomy): domain Bacteria; phylum Verrucomicrobiota; class Lentisphaeria; order Victivallales; family GWF2-38-69. The sequence continues at coordinate 3,436 of CAZVCD010000199.1, forward strand.
CGGAAATGGCTTGTGTTCAAACAAGGTGGGGACATCTTAATAGATTTGAAAATTGGTTAACAAAAGCACAGAGTATTGCGCTTGATGCACATTTTGCTGCTTCTCAGGGGGCAAGAAACTACAATAACCTCTTAATGAATTTTAATGGTACTGGAGGTATCTGGAGAATTAGTGCTATTGCCGCTGCCGGAGGTTGGTCTGGTGACACCTTAACTGAAGACATGGACCTTTCATACAGAGTTCAACTCCATGGTTATAAAATGACATTTGATTTTGATCTTGTCTGCCCCGCAGAACTACCTAATAATATGATGGCATTTAAAAGCCAACAGAAAAGATGGGCTAAAGGTGCTGTTGAAACCGGTATAAAATTATTACCAAGAATTTTTAGATCAAAGACCCTGACTCTTCATCAGAAATTTGAAGCCTTTATGCATTTGAGTAATAATTTTGCTGCAGTCCTTATGATTGTATTGACTTTATTAACTTTACCAGTAGTAATAGGTGCGCCTATCGTTCAATACGGAGCTTTTTTGCCTGTGTTATGGGTAATTGTGGTCTTGGCTGCACTTGCACCATGTGCATTATATACAGGCAGTGGAGTTGCAACAA
>CAZVCD010000199.1:4147-5481 GCA_964625675.1 uncultured Victivallales bacterium
GTCTTGGCTGCACTTGCACCATGTGCATTATATACAGGCAGTGGAGTTGCAACAAAAAAGGGATTTTTCTCATTTAAAAATTTTCCCATAATGATTGCTGTTGGTACTGGACTATGTATTAACAATGCTATAGCAGTTTTTGAAGCTGTAGCCGGCAAAAAATCAGCTTTTATTCGTACACCTAAAAGCGGCAGCAGTAATAATGAAAGTAAAAAAAGCCTTTATAAAGTAGGTAGTAGTAAGTTATTTGCCGGACTTTTTGAACTTTTCTTAGGAATATACTGCTTAATTACCTTTGTCTTCTTTATCACTCATTATAATTATTTCTTTGGATTCTTTATAGGTGCTTATGCAGCAGGTTTGATTGTTTTCGGTTATAATACCCTGCAGTATATATGGAGCGAGCATTCATTAGCGAAAAAGAATTTATCTACAGAAGAAGAGACTATTATTGCAGAGACTCAACTGAATTCAAGCGAAACTTGAACCTTTGCATAAATGAGAAAATCTTTTATGTGAGAAGGGGATAGAGGTTGTTTTTAAGGAAAACAACCTTACCATTCTCCAGCAAAACCGGAGAGGTTACCCCATAAAAGGGCAAGAATTGTTCAACTAAACTCTTTTTTTATTTTATCCTTAATTGTTCTCATTCTGTTTTTCCTTTTTTCTACGGGTAAACAGTATATAAAGTAAAGGAATTACAAAAAGTGTCAGAAGTGTTGACGAGAGTAGTCCACCGACAATACCCACACCGCAGCTTGAACGCATTTCAGAACCAAGCCCAGAACCAAATGCCATTGGCAGCATACCCAATATTGCAGCAATACTTGTCATTATAATTGGACGGAATTTACGTTTTGCGGCAATAAGCATTGCTTCTCTTCCATCATAATCTTCGTTTTTTAATATAACAACCTCATCCATAATAAGTATGGCGTTATTTACAACTATCCCAATAAGCATTACAGCGCCCAGCAGCCCCATCATAGAGAGTGGAATTCCTTCCAGATACAGCATAACAAACATCCCCATAAAAGCCAGTGGTAACGTAAATAATATCAATATTGGTAGAGTCCATGATTCCAGTATTGCCGCGATTAGTAAATAGGTAAGTACTATGGCAATAATAATAGCTTCGAGAAAATCAGCCTGAGCTTCAGCCATTTTATCAACTTTTCCTTTAAACCTCATTTCATAACCGGCAGGAAGTATTTTTCTGATTTTTCCGTTAAGGTATTTTACTGTATCACCTAATGATGATCCCGGTGCAATATTTGCATAAAGGTTTAGTGTTCGTTTTTTTTCAGCACGACTAATCTGAATAGGCATTGTAT
>CAZVCD010000200.1:0-5470 GCA_964625675.1 uncultured Victivallales bacterium
CCGTATACATAAAAAACTCTAACATTTCCTGCTCTAATTATTCTAATAGCAAACAAAGTTTTGTTTACTTTTTCACCAAGTGGGGCTGTTAATCGTCCTGCTTTCTCTAAAATATTAATAATAACTTTATATTCACTGTTTATCTTTTCGCTTTGCACTGCAAAAAATTCGCTTACTCTATCGAGTTCAGTATATAGTTTTTTTTTCATATTCTTTTCTCTCATACAATATTATATCATATATGATATTGTATATCAATGGTAATTTTTATTCTTTTAGTTATTTGTTTGCCAAAAATAGCCCCTGTACAGGTATAGATGCAAAGAGCGCCTTTTTACCCATTTTGAGGATATTTAGCAATATTTTTTATACTACTTTGCACTATAGAACACGCTCGCTTCCACTACTCCTATTTAAAGGGGGCAATACATTCATTCCCTTTTGCCTCGAATTAAGAACTTTAAAAAAGGGCTGTTTTTTAGTTTATAGTAGTTTGCTTTTTGATTGTTTTTCTTTTGCCACAACACTTCCCTATATAGATAAACTTTTTACTGGAATCAGAATATTATTATATTTTGATTCCCCATCACATAAAATAATGGGGATTGGGGAAATTACATTATGATACGATCATTTGGTAAACTTCGCTGCCCTTTTTATATGCTAAGCTTTGATTCGTTGCTTTTGGAGCCAGTAAAATAATATATTATTGAAATAAATAAAAGTTTTACTTATTTCATCTCCCCTTCCCTATGCCCGAGCATAAAATCTTTAAAATGAAGCCTGTTGCCATATCCTAATTTTTCTGGAGTTTTATAATTGTTTATCATTTCTTTTTTGTTTTTAATTTCTAAATAAGAAAAATTATCAGATGTAAAAATGAATTCTTTGAAATGATTCTGACGTTCTGTTTCTGTGAATTTTAACCCGTAATCATCAAACCATTGATTTAGAATTTTTTCATCTTCCAGGGCTGCTATTTTAGCTTTTCGTTGTACAGCCCCCTTTAAGGCATTGAGGTATTCTTGCTGTTTTTTACGTTCTTTTTCTAAAAGTATAGCGACTTTTTCTTCATTAAACCTTTCTAAGTTGTCAGCTACATTTTTTCTGAACAGTCCAGCAGGATTTTTTATGAAAGGATTAATATTTTTATGATATTCTTCAAGAGTTTTTCTTAAAAGTTTATCATTATCAACAGAACAAACAAAACTCTCAATATTTTTAAAGTTTGTTACGACCTTTTTTATATCTGCGACAAGAAGCATATCTAGTGACTCTGTTATAATATGTTTATTAAAAGAAGCTTTAGCTTTAGAGATATTTATATTATATATAGGGGTTCCCGATTTTACTCCCTTTTCTGATCCCTCGTTTCTTCCCGAATCAGCATAAAACCTTTTTACTACATCCGGGATAATCTTTTTAATTTTAGGATCTGATAATTTTAAATATCTAGTTTTTCCATGATTGAGAGTTTCTAACTCCCCTTGCCTCCTCATTAACGAAATTGTATTAGCAATAGTTTTTTCAGATTTATTCAGTTTTTTAGAAAGCTTATAATTACTCCAAAAAAACTCTTTCCCATTTTTACTATAGTTTTTAATCATGCAACTAATTGATTGACGTGTTGTTGCCATTGATTGATTCCTTTCTGCTTTTCTGTATGAATTGATTTTTTTAAGTTTTTTACAAAAAAAGCAGAAAGATTACGTTTCAACTGTTGCAGGAATTTGTCTATGAAGTATAATAAAAAGTATTGAATTTGTTATTATATTTCATAGTACTACAACAATGATTTAATTTAAGTTACCCGAAGTTTGCAGCTTCGGGTTTCTGCTTTTATAAATAGATTGTCATCTACAGTAATTATTTAAACCTATTATAATACTATGTTTTTGTATTGTAAACCTTCAATAAGTTAATTATCCTTTTTTTATTGTTAATTATACACTCAAAATCACCTAATAATAAACAGCTTACAATTAGACGTACGACAAAACATAATACTAATCGTACGACAAAACATAACACAATACCATGGACATGAAATACAATAACATTGGACAAGACGTACGACAAAACATGGGACATATAAGTAATGGATTATATAGTAATACGTACGACAAACGTCTGCTAAAATATATAAAAATGAGCGTAGAAATAAATAAAATATGACAAGACCCACGACAAAACATATAACAAGACCCACGACAAAACATATAACAAGACCAGCAACAAGAAGTACGACAATACATATGACAAAAAAATATGTTAAATAACTCAAACTATAACAATACATACGACAATACATACGACAATACATGGAATGTACTATATTTTTGATAAATGGTCACAAGCTGTCAAATAAATAATTATTTGATAAGGATTATTTGTTGCGAATATAAACAAATGACTAATAATGTTGAAAAATATAAATAAAGTGTCATTGACATAAAAGTATCTTAGGTTATAATAGTTGTTAAAAACAATAAGGAGTATTTATGAAAACACCAATGTTATCTCCCAATAGTGCCGGAGGATTAGCTGGAATTTCAAGAACAGCAGTATATAACAGAATAAAACAACATAAAATAGAATGTCCTAAACATGGTGGAGGGACCAATACTATTTTAACTTTTAATGAATCTAGAAAAATCTTTTATAAGCCAGAAACCAAAACAACCAAAAAATTATCTATACATATTGTTAAAGGCGGAGTAGGAAAAACAGTCGTAGCTGTTAATCTAGCTTGTTGTCTAAATGCATTTGGTTTTAGGGTGCTTGTTATAGATGCAGATCCACAGGCAAATTTAACTGATAATTTTTCTATTGATTCTATAGAAGAAAAAACTCCAATATTAATAGATTATGTGAAAAATGATAAATGTGCATCTAAAAAGACATTAGCCCATGTATGTGATGGGCTTGATTTAATACCTAGCCGCATAGATAATGTTCTTTTAGACCATGCCTTAATGCTTGCAGGAACCCCGGTAAAAGAGTTTTTTGATGATCTACTAATTAATATTATTGATGATTATGATTTTGTTCTCATCGACTGTCCTCCTGCTCTTGGTCAGATAGTGTCATGTACCTATATGTTTTCTGACTACATATTAGCACCCTTAAATCCAGACAAATATAGTAATAAAGCTATGGAAATACTAAAAAAAGAAGACAGGAGACTAAAAAAATTACATAAAAAAAATATCAAATATAAAGTTTTTTTAAATAAATTCACCCCTCAAACAATATTGTCTGCTCAGGCTGTAAGTCAAATTATGCATGATGAAGAATTAATGGGTAATAAAATGGAGACAATAATTAGACAAAGTCAAGAAGTTTCAAATTATGCAAAAAATGACGAAAGCCTTTTTTCATCTATTAAAAAAGCAGAGATTAGAGAAGATTTTGAAATGTTTGCGAAAGAAGTAATTGAGCTTGAGGTTTAAAGGAAGAAGGGAAGGGATCATGCCAACACTAGGGGATGTATATAAAAAGTTACCAAAAAAAAATAGTGACAAATATAAGTTCAGTCGATTGAGGGATAAGAATACAGAAGAACCCAAAAAAGAAGACTTTAAGTTAGTTCAAGGAAGAACATATGATTATTTCAACGAAGAACTAGAATCCCTAAAGACAAACAAAGAAGACAATCTTCTTAATAAATCACATAAAGAAATACACGACAAGACCTATGACAAGACCTATGACAAGACCTATGACAAAGCAAGGGCAAATCCTAGTTCACCAAATAAAAACAATATAAGCAACATCAAATGGGAAACAGCTAGACGGTTATCTACACTAATAGGCATGCGTCAAAAAATCTTTATTCACATTTATAAACTGGCATTGGAAACAAAAGATAACAATATAGCCTATGTTATTAAGAATAATGCATGTGATGAAATAAATTGTGGACTAGGGTCATTTAACAAAACACTAGGTAGGTTGTGCAAGGACAATCTATTAAAGAAAGAAGGTTTTAAAGGAGGACCCGGTGGTTATTCAGTAATAAAAATTCCCCCTGAGGTAATGGAAATCGTCTCTACAGGCAAAATTGACATATTTACACTCAAAGAAAGAAAAAAAAGAGAGAAGGGGCCTAGAAGATCTTAATCATGGGAAAATAATATATCTTGAAAATCGGTATAAGTGGAAAATTTAAATGTGAATTTTGCCCTAAAATCAACCAAAGAGCAGAAGATGCATTTTTTTCATTGTTTCTAATCTTATCTATTATGCAATCTCTAATTTTTGTATTCATATTTGCTTTCAAGCTTTTTTCTTTATATTATCAGGTTGAGAAGCAAAAAAAAACCATTTATTTCTCTGCCTTTGGACAGTAACGTTTTTGAATTGTGCTCATCGATGGATCAGACATTCTTTATTATCAAAACACGAAGCGAAAGAGAAATTTTATGGTGTGGTGGGGGTTTTCTGCCGAGATTTAAAAAAGATTATATAACTCTAGGCAGAATCTAATTGTTGAGTTATCATAATAGGTTGCACTTCAAGCTTAAATGTGGTATTTATTTAATAGCGTGAACAGTTTTACCTCTATACAAACAGTTATATCTGGTTATTATTTTTCCTGTAGGTGATTTGATTTTAATTTTGGATTCTATTTTTAAAGGTGATTTAATTGAAAAATATAAAATACTTCCATTTTTTAAATAGGAGGTGGGGTAGGGGAATTTGACAAAAAATCTGCTATCATCAGATTCAAATAAACTACCCATAAATCTACCATTATCATGTGATTCGCAGATATATCCATTATTAAAATAAGATTTAACAACTAAATTTTTCATTAAATAATAATTTTGTTCAAATGTTTTATAAGGGATATTTTTTAAATCATCGGTTTGGAGGTATTTGCCACTTGGGAATTCTCCATCTGTATATAAAATAGAAGCAGGCAAAGTTGTTATATTTTCTGCTTTCCCTTTAGTATTATCGCTGTTCGTTCGAGGATTATTGATCTTAGTATATGTTTTTACCATATCAATTAGATTTTTTTGTTTTACTATCGAATGTTCTGTATCTGGTTGAATAGTTATATATTTTTCTATCTCTTTTGCCTGATAGTTTTGTTTATGTTCTTTATGTGCAGCCTGCATAGCTTCTTTAATTAGTGGATTATCTATTCCAATACTTATATTTTCCTTAGTGTGGCTGCTATTCTTTTCAGCCCTGGAAGCAAACTTTTTCTCTACAGTCTCAATATTAATTTTTTTAATATTTTTTTCTTTGATTACTTTCTTTTTCTTCCCATAAAGAACTAGTTCTTGTTTATAATCTCCCCATTCTGGATGATTTTTCAGTAATTCAATTTCCGCAAGTTCTAAATTATTCCATTCGGCTGGAGAAAGGGGAGGGGATAAGGATATTAATGTTTGGATATGAAGATATTTACTTTTTGCTTGTTGATTCTTATCGTTATCTGCTGCTGTTTCAAGAATAA
>CAZVCD010000201.1:0-5444 GCA_964625675.1 uncultured Victivallales bacterium
GCTCTATGCTTTTTTACATAACCAGCCGGCAACAGTACCTCTGGCAAGTATATTAAAGAATAAAATAATTACAATTGCTGGAATGGTTTTTTCACTTTGTGCTATTTTTACTTCATTTGTAAGCGTAGTTATTGGTTTGAGAGGCTTTTTAAGAGATTTTATTATATCTACATTTAAAATTGATAATACTGTATTAACAGTGCTTGCCACTTTTATTCCTCCACTAGCAGTAGCGATAATATTTCCAAATTTTTTTCTTGGAGCATTGAATTTTGCCGGAGGCGTTGGCGGAGTATTAATTTTTGGAATTTTTCCGGCCTTAATACTAATTAAATATGCCAAAGGATACGGAAAACGTATATGTGGGATTCTTCTGCTGCTTGTTTTTATTTATTTAATGGGATTTGAGCTATTACAGGAATTTGGCTTATTTAAAATTAAACCCAGTGTTGAACTTTGGAATAATGTTTTTCAAAACACAGCGATAAAGTAATGATTATGAAAAAGAAAATTATAGTATTAGTAAGTGGCGGAATGGATTCTGTATGCGCTCTGTATGACGCATCTGAGAAGTATGATGTAATACTGGGAATAAGCTTTAATTATGGCTCTAAACATAACATTAAAGAAATTCCTTTTGCAGAATACCACTGTAAAAAATTAGAAGTTCCGCATATAACAATTGATCTCGATTTCATGAATAAATATTTTGATTCCGCACTACTTCAAAGTGGCGGTGAAATCCCTGACGGGCACTACCAGGACTCTAATATGAAACAAACAGTTGTTCCCTTTAGAAACGGCATTATGCTTTCAATCGCCGCTGGAATAGCTGAAAGTAAAAATGCTTCGGGACTTGTCATCGCTGCTCATTCTGGAGATCATGCCATATATCCAGACTGCAGAGAAGATTTTTTAGCCTCTATTTCTAATACTATCCGCCTAGGCACTTACGTAAACATTGAAGTTATCAGGCCTTTCGTTTCTATGTCAAAAGATGAAATTGCTAAAAGAGGAGATATACTTGGGATAGACTTTTCTAAAACATGGTCATGCTATAAAGGAAGAAAATTTCAGTGTGGTAAATGCGGAACTTGTATAGAAAGGCAAGAAGCATTTCAGTTGGCAGGCTTGAATGATCCAACTGTTTATGAAAAGTAAGATTCTTCTTGACTTGACTGACAAGTTAAACTTGCTTCTGTCTTGCTTTATCGCGCGGCTAAACTTTGTTGGTTATGAGTAAGTTATAAAGCAAATTTCTATACACTATATATAAAACAAATAAAAAGTGAATGAATAAAAAGCGGAAAAATATTTTAATCAGTATGTGTTTAGTTGGTGTTTCCTGCCGATATAATGCCACGCCATCTTCTGTGTCTATCCCAACTGAGATATTCAGTAAATATAATCTAATACCAGTATGCCCTGAACAGCTTGGCGGCCTTACCACACCAAGATCTCCTGCAGAAATACAAACAGGAGACGGTTCAGATATACTACTGGGAATTGCCGAAATCATTAATAAAAATAATGATAATGTAACAGATAATTTTATTTTTGGAGCAAAAGAAACGCTAAAACTAGCAAAAAAATTTCAGGCGAAATGCTTTATAGGACAACCGGAAAGTCCTTCATGCTCATGCTGTAAAATACATGACGGTACATTTAGTGGTAAATTAAAGCCTGGAATAGGCGTAACAGCAGCACTTTTACGAGAGAACGGAATAAAAACATTAGAACCAACATCATGCTAAAAAAAAGGGGGAGCAATATAACAAGCTTAACTTATTAATTTTCGGTTCTATAAGATAATTTGTTCTTTCTTATTTTTACAGGACTACGCCCTTTTTCTACTTTTTCTAAATCTTTGTGTGTGGCTTCGGTATAATTAAAGTCGGTCTTAAGAAATTCTTTTGTTTGGGGAAGAACCAGCAACATATTATAAATAGGCATAATTTTTATTTCGGCATCTTTTATATTCATATCAAAGACATGTCCGCCCCTAGTTTTATCATCAGTTATATAATGAATATGATATCCCGGAACGCCAATTCCTTTGACAAAATTCGGGCTTATTATTGCAACAAGTGTTGCTTTACAGTTTTCGCTGTAAAATTCTGTTTGATGTTTTTCCAACCAGTTTTTTAGTGGTTCATACGGGGGAGTTGCTATCTTTTCACTTCTTGCATCTATTTTGTTAAAATCACCCGTGATTTTTGCTGCATAAAAAATATTTTTACTGATCATTTTACTGTTGATAATGTTTTCAAGCTGTATTATAGATTTTACATCTGCTACTTTAAAAGATATCGTTGGTTCAAACTTAGTTAGTGCTCCAAAAGGAATCATATCATCATTTTTTAAATTAGAGGTGTCACCGTTTTCATCGACCAGATAAAACTTCCCGTCAAGAACAACAAGTTCTCCGAGTCCTACACCACAACCTAATCCGAAACTCCCATGTTCTTTTGCCTGTTTTACTGTAATTGTTCCCTGATACATTCCCTTCATCAGCGATTCAATTGTCCCAATCTGACAAATGTTTGACGCAAACACATTAACGCTTATTAAAAGAGCTACTGTAAAAATTCCGATTGTTTGAATGCTTTTTTTCATTTTTTCCCCTTTGCTGGTCTAAACAAATTTACTTATATACTCTTATACTTTCATTTTCCCTTTTTTGTTAAAACTTTACAGTTAACTATTTTAATATTACCAAAAAAGGTTTTTCCTTCACATATACCTATGACTCTAATACGTTTATTTTTCTTCAAACGATCCAATTTCTTTTTGTAGCGTTCTGCAGGAAAAGCATGGATAAAATATTTATCGTAAGTATCTTCATGTGCTATAATTTCAATGTAAGAGCTTAAAAAAGCTGTTTTTCTGATTTTGTTGATATATCCGGTAACATCAACTTTTTTATTTAAATATTTTTTATCAGCAAGGGCACTGTTTTTTATGTATTCACCAGTAAGTTTCTCTGCTGTAATTATTTTTGCAAAAGAAATATGTGTAAGGAACAAACAAAAGATACTAAAACTAATAAAGAATGATTTTTTCATTAACATTACCCATAAGTAGTTAAACTTTTAAGTCCATTTTATACACTGCATCCTTCTTTATTATGGACAATGGAAAAACTCCCCAATTATCATTATCGTCTTTTATCATTTTCACTGTTCCGTCTTCACTTTTTATCTGTTTATCTTTACTATTTGTATAATAGTAAATTTTATAGTTTATTTCAGTCATTAACGGATTTGACACCTGTATAGAAAGGATTTTTGCACCAATCAGTTTTTTTGAACCAAATAATGATTTTAAAAGTGCTTCCGGATTTTTTTCATCTTTTGCCCACGGTTTATAAGAATATTTAAGCATTCCCTGCCAATTTTGCTGTACCCACTCTTGAAAAAAAGAGGCTAAAATATATTTAACATCGCCTGGTAGAGAACCTTTAGGTTTAGCAACTGAATATGCTTTAAGTTCAAGATCCCATATCGTTTTTATCTCTGAGTACTGGAGCGACTTATAATGTGAAATTGGTACTAGCACAACCTGTTTACCTGCAAGATTTTTTGCGCCGTCACCTATCAAATTCAAGACTTTAACATTGGTCTGCATATCCAATAAAAACTTTACCTCTATTTTATATGGCCCTTTATACAACTTAGGATTATTCGGTACTTTGATTACAGAACGGTACTTCCCGTTTTGTAAAGATGTTTTTGAAGATAAACTATCCTCACTGCTATTGTCTTCATTGCTGTCATTGTTGCCATTATCAAAACTGGCAGATTTGGTTTCATCGCTTGCTTCGCTACTGCTGCTATCACTAGCGACATCGTTATCATTACTGTCGTTAACACCCATAGGTATAACATTAATTAACAATACCGAATTATCAGGTAAATCACTTTCCCCTTCAATTTCTAAGTTTTCATTTTTATACACAACGCTAGTAACTGTTAGTGAAGAAAATTTTCTAACTTCTTTTTTGACGTCTTTCTTTGGGGCTATTTTTTCATCTTTTTCTTCTTTATTTGTGGCTGCTTCAGTTGTGGCCGCTTCAGTTTCAGACGTCTCTTCATCTGATAAATCTTTTTTAGTTGTTTCAGTCCCAGATTTCTCTTCACCTGATAAATCATTTTTGTTTTTATCCGTAACTACGGGCAAGGATGATGTCGATTGTTTTTTTTCATTGTCAGAAACAACTGGTTTGTTATCTGATCCCAAATCTACCAATAACCATATTACCACAACAATCAATATAACGATAATAAGTATCCATATCCGATTACGTGTCATTCTCCACTCCTTCTTTTGCTATAAATCTCTTAATTGGCATAATTCAGCCACCATTATTTAATAAACTATTATATGGTATAAAATAGTTTTTTTCATCAATGTTCCTATCAATATAAACAAATATTAAATCTCATACATCAAGATAAATATTCCGAGCTAGTCAACGTAACAGACAGTCAGATAACTTGGGATACTTATATTTTTATCTTTTAGTTTTTCCGCGAGCTAATCTTGTTGAGTATTAATACATAAAAAGTAAGTTCTTCAATTATTTCACTGAATCAAAAATAAAAGCAGACTGCGGATAACAGTCTGCTTTTATGTAGTTTACAGTTTTAGGAAATAACCCTATTTTACTGAAAAGTTGAGTATTGGACAAACTGGTATAAACCCATTATCCATTATATTAATCAAACCAACTTGAACGCCCTTACTATTACTGCTTCCATTAATCAAGCCAACCTGAACGCTCTTGCTTTTTTTACTACAATTGACCAAGCCAACTTGAACAGAGTCACTGGTCACACCCACGCCGTTAAAAAGCCCAAGTTGAACACCTCCGAAATTATCAGCAACATTTAGACCTGCCAACTGTGCTCCAACGGATTCATCAGAAATGTTAACAAGTGAAACCTGAGCCCCCTTTATGCTAGTTAATGATGCTACAAGAGCTAAATCAAGACCGGCCACTTTTTGAGAATTATACGAATTACCTGTAATAATCCCTAGATTTAACCCATAGACATTCGGTTTTACCGGGATTGCAACTTCAGGTAGGAAACAAAAGCGTATAGGGGTCGACGCTGTTGCAATTCCAGAAAGACATAACAGGGACAATAAAACTAGTGCTACTTTTTTTTTCATTTTTTAGGGCTCTCCTTGGTTATATTCTATTGCTTTTTGGTCTATTAATAATTATTTATATTATAAAATCTTTAAAATTTCAATAGTTATAGCGACATAAAAGCATAAAAACAACAAATATTTAAATAGCTAAATTTAGTTTATTAGCGAATCTATTTAAAGTTAAACTTCCCAATTATTTACCACCTGCCCCGTAGAGTGACTTAGAGGAACTAATATTTTGTTATTTTCTTCTAATTGAAATATATTATATTGTTGAATATCAATAT
>CAZVCD010000202.1:0-5422 GCA_964625675.1 uncultured Victivallales bacterium
TAGAAGGAAACTGTCATTTATCTCATCTCGATTCTGATTATCACTTACTGTGATATTAATAGTAGTTTCGCCAAAGACAGATTTCCAAATATAAACTACTCTGCCAGGAGTATTTGTTAATTTTATTTGCTTAAATTTAGATTCATTACCATCATAAACGAGTAGAGCTTCGTCACTATATTTTAATACAACATATAATGAACCTTCATCGCCACAGAAAAGGCAGGGCAAAAATTTAGACTCTATAGTATCAAGGTGAGTTTTTATAATTTTAGATTTAAAATGTAAATTTGAAAAAGTACTCAAAAAACTGTTTAAGCCAAATGCAGTTGATGTTTCACGTGGAAAAGCTTCAGACAATGCAACCTGCCTTCCATGCCATCCCAAAGCATCTAAAAGCGGGACTACGCATTTAAAATATGCAGTATTATCCATATTGTCTGTCAACTCAATAATATTTTTTGAATTTTCCGTTTCCATAATTTACATTCTATGGTTAATTCTTAAATGTTATTTGGTCTACTGAGTTTGTGTGATGAATCCAGAGATTCAAGATTTTAGATCTTAAAATAGGGAAAACATCAACCTTTTGGTTATCTACAAAATATTTAATCTGCGACAATTTGTCTAGAATATTGTTATGTGCAATTTTATGTTCATTAATTCCAGGTAGATTTGGTTTTTCTTTCATTATTGTTTCTTCATGTTCAAAATGATCTCTAGCATATTTAATTAGAGAACTTGTTCCTTTGCCAGTTATCTCAAGCAGTTCTTCCTTTGAATTAGCTTCATTAAGCTCATGAGTAAAATTCAGCAATAAATCCACAAAATTTATATGTTGCTCATCAATTTCTGGATAATCTGTTTTCTTTATAAGCCAATCAATTTCAGCTTTTGTAGATGAATATAGAAGTAAGTTATCTATATGTTCATCAACGTTAAATAATTGATAGTCTACTTTGCTTATATGCATAAGTATTAGCACAAGAAGGTCTACTTTAAATTTAGATAAATCTTTTTCTTCAACATCCTCGTTATTTATAAATTCACAGAGTTTATCATGTTCAGATATTTGAAGTTTATCTCCTTTAAGTTGATATTTACTTATAAATTCAACTTCATTTTCAAGGTTCTTTTTAAGTTCGTCACTAATTGATAACATACTTTTTTTTAACTCTATAAAATCAGAGTTTTTCGAATAGTCATTAAATATTTTTAGTAAATGTTCAATTAACTTTTTATTAGATTTATCAATTGAAACTATTCCCGAAAGTTTTATTAATATTAAAATATCTTTAATTGTTTTAGCTTCCGAAAGCTGACTGCTCCAATTTTCAAGATTATAAGTGTTGAAATCATAAGTATTTATATGTACTACTAACCAGTCCAGTATTTTTAGTTTTAGATCTTCAGTTATAGTAGTGTTACCTTTAGAAAAACTATCTAATATTGATTCCAGCATGATTAATATCTTTGTGTGCTGTTCTTTCTGAACAGATAAGCCGCCAAGCTTAAATTTAGATATCATTTTCTCTTCTCTTTTAAAATGAGCTCCAGCATAATCATATAATTTTGTAAGAATATCTTTTTGTTGTTGAATTAAATTCATATCAACCTTATTACTTTTCAAATCAATAATTATTCTATTGATTTCAACTAAATAATTTGCCAGTTGCTTATGATCACTATCAATAAAATTAATGCCCACACATTCTATTATATCAGAGATATCATCCCAGGTTGTTGCAGTCTGCATTATCCAATTGTTAAAATATTTATCATTCATTGTTTAATTATTTTTCTCAAAATTAATTAATTTACAATTTTCCAACTTATACTTTTTATCAGCATAATCTATTATTTTGGAATTGTTTGTTAGAGCTATGATTGTCATAGTACTTTTAAGTTTACCAAGTAACCATATGACCAGACGTTCCGTTTCAGCATCCAATGTTACATCAAATCTGTCCAGTATCAGGATTCTAGGACGCGTTGTCAAACATCTGGCAAAACTAATTCTTTCCACAAAGCCTTTAGGAAGCATACCAGCTGACTGAGTATTTATCCTTGTCTCGTACCCGTTAGGCATACTTCCTACATAATCATCCAATCCAAGCAAGCTTGCTGTTTCGTAAGCTATGATATTATTTTGTGAATTGAATACTGTTATATTATCAATAACAGTTCCATTAAATATTGCACCGGTACTGGATAAATATCTTACCTTTTCATTTACTGTTGAAATATTCCATTCTGAAGAATAAAAACCATCTATGCTTACACTCCCTACATTAGGAGCAAGCTTACCTAGTAATATTTTGGAAAGGGTTGAAAAACCGGAACCAATATTCCCACTAATAGCAACAAACTCTCTTCTATCTATATCTAAGTTAATATTTTCAAAAAGATATTTATCCGATGTTTCATATTTGAATGACAAGTTCTCTAACTTAATCACTCCATAGATATGACTGGTCATAAGCTCATTCGTAGTTTGATGCTCAAGTTCCATATTAGAAACTTCTTTTATCCTGGAAATTGCTATTTTTATATCTGAATATCGAAGAAAAAATCCAGCTATTTCCGTGAAGGGAGAAATGCACCTTCCTACTAATATTATACATGCCGTTACTACTCCCAAAGTCATTGAGCCTTTAATTACAAAAATACCACCTAGTATTATTACTCCAAAAAGAGCAGCCTGACTAATCAACCCTCCGATTACGTTAGGTACATTAGTCCATTTATTCATAGTGTAGTTTGTATGCGATACATCGATTAAGGAGCCTTCGTATCTTCTTAGCATTGGTTCTTCCAATGCTTGAGCTTTAACAGAAAAAATACTTTTGATTATATTGATTAAAAATGAATATCTTTTTTCTTCATTCTCAATATTTTCCACTTTCATGACATCAAATTTATTTTTTAACATCAATATTACTAAGTAATAAATCAGAATTAGTATTATTGGTATCAGTACTACATATGTTGCTAGATACCAAATTATTACTAAATAAAGAATGGCAAATGGAAAATCCATAATCAGTTGAAAGATTTGCCCACTATACACAGATTTCAAAGTAGAGATTGCACTTAATCTATCTAAATGCACACCTGTTTCATATTTTTTAAAATCTGAAAGCCTGCTATATAGAATTCTTTCTATAATACTGTTACTAAGGATATTCTCAAAACTAGCCCCAATCCAAGTTGATATAAAACCTCTAAATGTCCTTAGAATAGACTCAAGGACTAATGCTGTTGAACACCCTATTGCAAGCCAGGTCAGACTTCCGTATGAGGCATTTGAGATAATTCTATCATATATCTGTATGAGCATAACTGGAAGCGCTAGTGATAGAATATTTATTGTCAAAGAAGATATAACTAGAAATATTGAATTAATCATGCTATTAGGTAATAAAAATAGTAGGGAAAATAAGTTGTTTTTGTATTTTAGCTTTTCAATAATCATATCATTGCCTAAAATGTAATAAAAAAATATTCTGAAAGTGGTACAAGTTAAAAGCTAACTTCTATGCACTTAAAACATTGATGTTTAGTATATAAAGCATGCAATATCAACAGGTAAAAGTTTTACTCCGCAGATGATATGGCATACTTGATTTAATTATAAGGTATCAGCAGAAAAAATCAACACTTAATTCTCCTTGAGAAATGATATATCCCTTCATTAATATCTAAACAGGATGAAAGCGTCTCTATTACTCTAATAAATAGAGTATACCAGACATGAAGAATGAGAGATTCTTTAATATTTTTAATGGTCTTGCACAGATTAAAATTTATTTAAAGGATAATCGTGACGACAAATATGGAAGAAAACCTACACCGCCTTACTAAGATGATTCCTTATCCCTCTTTAGAACAGAGACAGCACACTTTATTTCGTCCTGTGTCCTTTGCTTTGTACAAGGCATCATCCGCTCTTTTTATAAGTTTATCTATCGTTTTATCTTCTTTCAATAGATGAGTGATTCCAAGACTAACTGTAATTTTTATTTCATTGTCACCATATAAATTTTTATTTTTTTCTATGCCTTTTCTTATTCTATCTGCAATTACAATCGAGTCTTCTAACTTTGATTCAGGGCATAGAATTGCGAACTCCTCGCCCCCAAACCTACAAAGGATATCATATTCTCTTAAATAGCTAGTGGCAATTTTAGAAAAAGACACCAAAACTTCATCACCTGCCTGATGACCATAAGTATCATTTACTTTCTTAAAATGATCCAAGTCTATCATAATAAATAACAAAGGCCTTTGTACCCGATGTGCTCTTCCCATTTCGACTTCGGTTCGTTCATAAAAATATCTTCTGTTATAAAGGTTCGTTAAAGAATCTTTGATAGAAAGAGTTCTAAGCTCTTCCTGAAGTCTTTTCATTTCAGAAATATCAACAAAACTTTCTATTATATGTTTTTTGCCTCCAATGATTGTTGTAGTAGCTGTTTTAAGAATTGGGATCTCTTTTTTAGCACTATTTACTAAAACCTTTTCTTCACGTGAGACTTTCTTATTTAAATCAGTTATAGGACATTTTCCTTTGTCTGCCGGACATATAAACTTATAACAGACGTTACCTGTTATCTGTCTTTTCTTTAATCCTATCAATTTAGCTGCCATTGGGTTTACATCAGTTATCTTATGTGATTCAGCATCTATTATTACAATTCCAGTTTGCACGTTGAATAAAATGTCATTAAGCCTTTGTTCTTTTTCTTTCAGCTTTCTAACATTATCCAGAGAAGTTAGAATATTCCTGATTCTAGGCAAAATTTCAACTTTTTTTGCAGGTTTCAGAATAAAGTCTGTTGCGCCTTTGTCAAATACTTCTTTTAAACTAAAAACATCACCGAATTCAGTAAAAGCAATTACAGCGAATTTAGTTTTATCAAATTCCTGTGTTATCTTTTCTGTAAGCTCCAGTCCATTCATATCAGGCATATTCATATCAGCAATAATAACAGTAGATAAATCGCTGTCCATTGTTTTTAAATATTCAACAGCACTACGACCATCAGAGAAAGATTTTGTATTGAAACCTTCTCCACTCAAAACCATTTCCAGCATTTTCAGTTGAGTTATGCTATCATCTACAAGTATTATGTTTCCGATTATTTTCATCTGAATTAGACCATTTGTGGTTGTTTTAGCTTGATAAAATTATAACCTGATTCCATAAAAATTGTAATAAAATATAGTTTCATTCATATTTTTTGTGAAACAAGGCTATAAATAGATAAACAAGAAATAGGATTGAATATACCGGAGGTATTTTTGTTTTTGGTTAATCCCCAGAGGTTTATCCGGCTTTGCAAATATAGAGCAATAGAAATTAAAGAGGTTAGTCCGGCTTCGCTTTTAAGAAAAGCTACGCCGTGACATTTTTGTTTTC
>CAZVCD010000203.1:0-5368 GCA_964625675.1 uncultured Victivallales bacterium
AAGTCTTTTTCATAAACATCGAGATATTGTTATGCATTAGAGTAAAGGTGTTTAGAGAAATATTTTTTTAAATAAAAAAACGATTTATTTTTCTAATAATATTGTATGAGTAGATGGCGATGAAATTTTTTGGTCCATTCTGAGTATTTCATTATACTGTTCCGGTGTGTATATTGACGGCTGTATATCAATATTAACTATTTCATTCCATATTTTAGTAGCCACTGATAACGGTTTTAATTCTATTTTGCCTGAATTATTTGGCAAAATAAATTTTTCTTCCTGTGGAGTTATTATTTCTCTACTGAATTTTTCTGGTAATTGTACACTATACTTATGAAGGAAATTACTTCTTGCATTTCTATAATAGGGATAAAATCTTTTGTCTTTTCCTAAATTGAAAACGCCATTTAGGTTCAAAGGTATTTTGAAGTAGTAGTAACTATTATTAATAGTACAGAAATCTAAGACTTTGACTGAAAATTTTTCTATCCCAGGATAGCTTTTAAAGTTTGAAACAAGTTTGCTGAGAGGCTCAGCTGATTGTGATACCATGGCAACTGCGGATTGGTAGTACCTGTCTCTTTCCTCAGGCCTTTGTTCAGAGAATTGTTTATTAAATAACCCAAAATAGTTTCCATAGTATTTTTTAGTGATATCCAACGTAGCGTCACCGTTGTCGTCTAACTTTATCTGATAATCCAAAAGCATTTTATTACTTTTGTTTTTTAATGGCTTTATTGTTACTGCTGTTGCTGTATTTAAGTTTAGACCAATATTATATTCATTGGCTGTTGCGCCCAAAATCGAATATTCGTCTGTGTCATTTAAGTATACCGTGTTGTCGTTTACTGTTTTTACCGTAACTAAAACTTCATTGAAAAAATTTAGCTGTGGAGATTCCATTATAGGTTTGGTTATTATCTTTATATTAGCAGGATAATCTGATGATAATATAACTTCGGGGCTTAGTTCAGCAGCTTTAAGTATTGAAAACAATACTATTGCTTGGTCCGCATTGTTCCCATACCCATCTGATATAGTTCTAAGTGCAGGGGTGATAGAGTCTAGTGGTATATCTGTAAAAAATGGACCAGCCTCTCTAATGTTTTTTGCTACATAATTTCTAATTGCTGTTATTTTATCTTCATTGCTCTTTTGTCCAGTAATAAGTTTTTTTGCTAAAGAGCTTATTTCGGGGGTGGTTTTAGCTGCATCAATGATTTTTTTATTTAATTGATCTGAATATGTTTTCCAGTCTCCTGTAGAGAGAATGATAGTTGGTATAAATGTCCAGGCTGGCGGCAGTGAAGATTCTTTTTTAAGAGATTTTTGGTCTTTTGCTTTCCATTCATAGATTATATTTTCTGACGATTCAGTCGTCTTTTCTAGTATACCATCTAGATTTTTTCGGGTAATTTTAAGTTTTATATCTTTGGGTACTGAAATTTTGTAGCGCATTTTTTCAATTGGATTTATTGTTCTAAAGGACTTAATATCGGAAAAAAACGGTTTGTCTTTTACATGAGATGTAGCCTGTATTTCTATTGTTGAACCTATTTCTACTCCGGGGAGATTTAATACAAGTATTTTTCCTGCTGGATATCGTGGGGCAGACCCTGTCCACGGAGCATCCATTATATTCATCTCATCTTTTGAAATTTCCTGTTTCCCCCCATCTTTTCCTGTAACAACTGCTTTCTCAATTTTTACAGATTCCCATATTGGGTTATAAGGAATTTTTATTTCTGAGTTTTCCTTTTTACCGGGATAACTTAATATTTTCATTTTAGTATAATTATTTTCAGTCCAGGTGTGAACGTCTTTCAATATGATTTCGGTTCTATTGTCAATTATTATGGCATCTGTTTCGCTGATTGTATCAGGTCTGTCTGAGCTTTGATTTGTAAAAGAGAGGATAGGCATTTTCTTTCGGTTTATTTCCAGGTCTTTAAGGGTGTTTTTAAACGAAAGGTATTGTTTCGGTGATAGCTCAACTACTTTTAAAAGGAATTCACCTGTGCCTTTAAGTGTTCTGTCGGCGTATTTTAGCTTTTGTTTGTAGGTTATAGTATCTGTTTTTACATCCGTGAAATCAGGTATGGATTTGAACTTTAAATGTTTGTTGGTGAACTTAATATTAAACTTTTCCTTGTATCCACAGGTGGTGCTTGTTTCAAGAGGATACTTTCTTTTTTTTAGCCCGGCCTCTCTTATGACGTAATTAATAATCCCTACTGTTTTTCCAAACCAGGGAAGCGGAAGCATAGCTGTATAGTTTTCCTTCACAAGTATCTTTTCTGCTTCATACCCTATATTAACAGAAAGTGATTCGGATGTATCATGCATATTTTCGGGGGATATGGTTAACGTTATCAATTTAGCGGTTGGGAGTATCTTTCTGAGTACTTTTTCAAAGAAAAGTTGTCTGTCTTCAGGTGTTAGTGTCGCAAAAAGACCTCTGTATGCATTGTCATTTATTCCTTCGAAATTGAGCTGTACTTTTGCGGTCAGCTTTCCTGAATTGTCCAGTTGCCCATCTGTAATTATATCCATTAAGTTTTTGTCTACTGGAATAATTGGAGTCGTTCTTAATGTTTCACCGTTTGGTTTTGCCACAAGATAGCTTTTATCACACAGATATGAAGGTAGCAGTTGTTTAGAATTTTCATTTGTGGGATCCATTAAAGTATAATGACCCGGTGTTAATTCTACGCAGGTGATGGCATGGTTAAAGTTGATCATCGGCACTTCTTTGTCCATTTTTGGGCCAACCATAATCAGTACTGGATATGATTTAAATCCGGCTATCCTTAACATTGCCACAAGAAGTGCCGCTTTATCTCTGCATACTCCGTATTTATTATCAAAAGTTATATTTACGTCGTGGGGTTCGTAGCCCGGTGCGTCTTTTTCTGTTGTGATTCCCATATAGCGGATTTTCTGGGCTACATAATAATAAATAGTTTCAATTTTTTCTATGTCTGTTTTCTTTCCTTTTATCAGTTGAGCTACTTTTTCTTTCATTTCCGGTGTTGTAGCGTTTATGTGTGGTAGACATAGGTTCCAATACCATTTAGAAATGGTCTCCCAGTCCGCAACTGTGCTTACTAAAAGGCGCTGAACAACTGAATAAACCGGGGGCATATTCGGTTCTGGAAACATTCTAGGAACATCTTTGACTTCCCATTTGTGAGTGGTAGTGGCAGTTTCTTTATCCGTAGCTGATGTATAGGAAACACTGTTTTTTACTTTAGCAAGTAAATTTATTTTTTTAAGGGGGAGTGTTTTTGGTGAAATAATTTCAAGTGTAAGATGTTTAACAGGTGTAGTATTTTCAAAAACGGAGTAGTCGCTCCAGGTGTTTGGCATTCTGGCTTTAACTTGTTTGCGATGGCTGACATATCTTATAATGTCTCCTATCTGTAAGTCTGGAATATTAACTTTAAATATTTTAGAATTAGGGTTATAGATATTTGAATTCATTTGTGAATTGTTAATCATTACGCGACTTTGTTTCGAAATATCTATATCCTGAACAGTTCCATCTGGTTTTATTATATTTAGCAGAGTTAAATTAACAGTAGAGTAGGGGAGGGTGAAATATAAAGATAATGTTTGATTATCTCGTTTGCCCTTTTCTGTAAGGATCTTGATAAAAGTATCATCCCATATAGTTGCTGTTCCGTTCGAATTGTATTTCTCTATTATATAATCATCAAGTAAAACATCATCCGAGTTAGGATAAGCGTTGTTAGTAATAGTTTTAGACGCTTCGTAAACTTTATTTTTATTGAGAATACCTTTTGGATAGCTATTTCCAAAACAGATATTTTGTGTAAGAAGGATAAAGGCTAAAAAAATAAATGCAGATATTCTCGATGTTTTTTTCATGTGTTTTCCTGTTTTTTTTTAACGATTAAGATGGGCAACCACAAGGGATTGCCCCTACATACCTGTTTATTTAAATTACAGCAAAGATCATCAGTCTTCTGCCCTCTGATTACTGCCCTCTGCCCTCTGACCTCTGACCTCTGACCTCAGCCCTACTGTTCACTGATCACTTATCCTGTAGCCATTGCTGGGTGCAGTAATCTAGATACTTATAGGTCTCGAAGTAACTTTTATTTTGTTGTTTTGATATCCTGGCTATTTCACTCTGTTCAGGTTTTGCTTTTATGATATTACCGCTATTATCCATTGCCAGCTTTATTTTTATCTTCCCAATGGGAGTCTCAAGTGTATGAAATTTACGGTCTAAAATAGTTCTATTTTCTTTTCTATATCTAATGCCGAGGGTTGTAGTTTCTTTAAGGAGTAGATTTGAGAGAACAGAAGCTTTGTCGGGTGAACAGAGTATCTGTAAAATCATTCCCTGACGCCCTTTTTTTATTGTAGTTGGAATAATAGCAAAGTCCAGTGCGCCTTTGTCGAGTATTTCTGGGCCTAAAAACGAGAGATGTTCTGCCGGGTAATCGTCAATATTACACTCTATTACTACAATTTCTTCGTTTCTGCCAATACTGATGTTGTCATTAGATTCAAAGAGGGAAGCTCTAAGTATATTGGGTATATTTTCAATATCTTTTGTTCCTGCACCATAACCTGCTTTTTTCAATATTCCTGTATGTGGTGTTTCCCATTTATCTGTTATGGTTGTTAGTATAGCCGCACCGGTAGGGGTGGTTAACTCTGATTTAACAGTGGTATATTTAACCGGAATTTCTTTAACCAGTTCTACTGTAGCCGGTGAAGGTACTGGAATAATTCCATGCGCACTTTTAACTGTGCCCTGTCCAAGTGAAACGGGTGCTGATATAATGCAATCTGGATTTAACGCGTCAATCAAAATAGCGGTAGCGGTAATATCTACGATAGCATCAATTGCGCCTACTTCATGAAAATGAACATTCTGAGAGTCAGTTCCATGAACCGCTGCTTCGGCTTCAGCCAGCTTTTTAAATATATTTATGGCAGTCTCTTTGGCTTTTGGAGTGACTTTATCTGCAGTATTTATAATTGATGTGATTTTGTCTAATGTACGTCCATGGTGATGATGTGATTTCTGATCAACTATTTCTACACTGAAATGTTTTGCTGCTATTCCATTTTTTGATACATCTTTGAAATGGATATTAAATTCATCTTTTATTGGAAGACTGTTAAGACCCTCAAACAGGAAATTCAGGTCGTCAAAAAGCTCAGACACAGCCGCGACAAACATGTCACCGGCGATCCCTGAATGTGGTTCTATATAAAGAGTGTTGTTCATAGATAGGTTTTAGGTTTTAGGTTTTAGGTTTTAGGGTTTAAGGTTTAAGGTTTAAGGTTTAAGGTTTAAGGTTTAAGGTTTAAGGTTTAAGGTTTA
>CAZVCD010000204.1:0-5322 GCA_964625675.1 uncultured Victivallales bacterium
GCAAGGTGTATTGCAATGGTAATTGTATGGAATCAATTGGCAGGCGGGGATACTGAATATTGTGCAGGTCTGGTAGCTTTCAACTCTATTTTTCAAATTGTTTTTTACTCTGCATATGCTTATGTTTTTATTACATTGCTTCCAAAATTATTCGGTTTTCAAGGTAGCGTAGTAGAAATATCTATGATGGAAATCTCAAAAAGTGTTTTTATTTATTTAGGAATTCCATTCATTGCCGGGATCATAACCAGGTATTCCTTCATTTACTTTAAAGGCAGGGAATGGTTTGAAAGTAAAGTTATACCAAAACTAAGCCCTTTTACTTTAATTGCTCTCTTACTTACTATAATTGTGATGTTTTCTTTAAAAGGGCACAGCATAGTAGAAGTTCCAATGGATGTAGTACATGTTGCTATTCCTTTGTTGATCTATTTTGTAGTAATGTTTGTTATCTCATTCTATATGTCATATAAATTTAAAGCACCATATGAGCAGACAGCAAGCTTAAGTTTTACTGCTGCTTCTAATAACTTTGAACTTGCAATTGCGGTAGCAATTGCTGTTTTCGGAATAAATTCACCTGTTGCCTTGGCTGCTGTGATAGGGCCTCTGGTAGAAGTTCCTGTACTGATCTGTTTGGTAGATTTATCATTATGGTTGAAGAAAAAATATTATACTAATTCAGAAGTGAAAGCAGGTTTAAATGGATAAAACAATTGAAATATTAAAAGCATTATCTGATCCGACTAGACTCAGAATTTTAATGTCTATGTCTGATGGAGAACTCTGTGTCTGTCAGATTGTTTCTTTAATCAAACTTGCACCATCAACAATATCTAAACATATTTCAATCCTTAAACACGCGGGTCTTATTGTGAGCCGTAAGGACGGAAGATGGATTTATTATCAGCATAACAAAAAATCAGCAGATACAATTAATTGCCAAATAATTGAGATGCTTAATTCCGATCTTGCTGCAGATGAAATAATTAATGGTGATAGAGCGGAATTAACAAAAATATTATCAGAAAATGAGGGGAATTTATGTGCAAAAATAAGTTGCGGCAAAAATTGAAACTGTTATTTCTTTGTACTGGGAATTCATGTAGAAGCCAAATGGCTGAAGGTTGGTGCAGGTATTTGAAAAAAGATTTATTTGAATCTTATTCTGCAGGAATAGAAAGACATGGTTTAAACCCGTATGCTGTTAAAGTAATGGATGAAGCCGGAGTAAATATATCAAAACAGAAGTCTAAACTTGTAACAGAATTGGGCAATATTGAGTTTGACTATGTTATTACTGTTTGTGGCCAGGCGAATGAAAACTGTCCAGTGTTTGCAGGCAAAGCAAAAATAATCCATGTTGGCTTCGATGATCCCCCCAAAATGGCAAAAAATTTAAAGAATGAAGAAGATAAGCTGGAATGTTACCGGAAAGTTAGAGATGAAATAAAAGTATTTATCGAACGACTACCCCATGAATAATTTGGATAGATATACCTAAGGTATTTTTGTTTTTGGCTTATATGTGAATTTTTTATTCCCAATTGTTTTTACAATTTTCTGAAAATCATTTTGCTATGGGTATAGAATATTATTTCAGTATATTTTTTTGTGGTTTAGAAAAATAATACCCCTGGAAATAATCGCATCCCATATCTCTTAATTGTTCAAACTGCTCTTTAGTTTCAACACCTTCAGCGATTATCTGTAAGTTATATTTCTGTATAAGGCTAATTAGGGCTGAAGTAATATTGGAATATTTTTCAGTGCCTAATCTATCTATAAAAAATTTATCTATTTTTACTACATCAATTGGGTAGAGAATTAAATTGCTGAACGACGAATATCCTGTACCAAAATCATCAAGTGCTATAAAACCTATACCTATTTTCTTTAATTCAGCTAACGTGCTTTTGATTTTTTCAGTGTTTTTGCTCTGAAATTTTTCTGTAATCTCTATTAAAATATTTTGGGGATTAACCTTGGTTTCTTTTATAATATTTTCAATTCTATCTACAAAGAGTTCATCTTCTATTTGGAATTGTGACATATTAACTGAAATATTAATTTGCTGATTATTTTTCTTAAATTCCACTATTTTTTTACATATTTCTTTAAATACCCAATCACCAACTTCTATGATAGATCTATGTTTTTCTAAAATAGGAATAAAGTCGTTCGGCATAATAGTTCCAAATTCAGGGCTTTCCCATCTTAAAAGAGCCTCTACACAAAAAGTATTTTCATTTTTATCAACGATGTGTTGGAAGTTAATTATGAATTCATTTTTTTCTAAAGCCTCTCTGGACGCCTGCTCGATTAAAAGTTCCTTTTGAAGTTTTATATTGTAGAGGTGATAACTATTCTTTTTATGAGTTTTTGCTTTATACATAGCCAAATCACTATTTTTTATTAAATCATTAGAGTTTTCTCCATCATTTGGATAAATGGCTATTCCTATACTTATTCCCAAGGTTAGTATTTGTTCTTTTATTTTTATCTTTTTCGAAAAAGCGTCATTAATTTTTTGAGAAATATGTGTTGCGTCGCTAACTGAGTCAATATCGTTGAGACACAGTACAAATTCATCTCCGCCAAATCTTCCGACAAAGTCACTTTTTCTAATCATCTTTTTTAATATTTCTGCCGCTGTAATTAACAGTTCGTCTCCTATTTTATGTCCGTATATATCATTAATTATTTTAAAATTTTCAAGGTCAAGGAATAGCAACGCTAATTTTTGATTTTCTCTTTTGGCTCTGCTAATATTATTATCCAGCAAATCTACAAACGGTTTTCTGTTAGTTAAACCGGTAAGGGTGTCCGTAAAAGCAAGCTTTTCTAATTCTTTATTTGCTTCTTTAATTTTATTTTCCATTTTTGTGCGTTCGGTAGTATTTCTGGATATTTTAAGAACACCGGTAGTTTTTCCTTCACTGTCCTTTAACGGTACTCCAATAGTATCCCAGAACTGTTTTTCGGAAAGATTACCTGTATTATGAATTGTAACTAGACCCTTTTCAAGCTTCCCGGTCTTTAAAACTCTTGCAATAGGACAACCATCACAGGGAGTGTCTGAATCTGAAAATAAACACATTTTGCCGATTGCATCAGGAAATGAATCTAGAACTGTTTTGTTTGCCCAGGAAATTTTATTATCTAAACCTATATGCGATATCATGTCCGGTGAGTTATCAAGCAGTCCCTGTAATTGTGCTTCACTTTTTACTAATGCTTTCTGAATCCTTTTCTGTTCGGTAATGTCCTTCCACAAAGTGTGAAGCATTAGTTTGTTATTATATTCGATAGCCGTTAATGAAACCTCAACGAGAAAAAGTTCTCCGGTAAGTTTTTTATGCATCCATTCAAATCTATGAAATCCTTTTTTAAACGCAATCTCTATCATTTCATTAGCTTTTTCAAAGGAATTTCTACCATCCGGCTGTTTTTCCGGGGATAACTCAGATGGGTGAGTTTTAAAAATATCCTTTTTGGATTTTGCATTTAAAATTTTAATTGTAGACTTATTGCAATCTATAAATTTATTGTGATAAATTACTAGTAATGCATCGCTCGCATGATAGAAAAGAGTTTTAAATGAACGATTGATTTTTTCCGATTCAAGCTGGGCTCTGTGGAGTTCTTTATTCTGATTTTCTAATTCTAATTGATTATGGCTGAGAAGGGAAACTTTGTCTGCTAATTTTTTTTCTGTGTCGTGCGTTAGTAAGACATTACTAAGCCTCATAATGAGTTCTGTTTTTGTAAACGGCAATCCCAGATAATCTACTGCACCTACGTTAAATGCTTTTTGCAAATTCTTTTCGTCATTATGAGCTGTAAGTATTATAAATGGGATATTTGGGTAGGCTTTTCTGGTCTCTATACATAGTTCAAACCCATTCATATTAGGCATGAATATATCCGACAGTATCACATCAGGTAGATCAGAACAGTTATTAAGAAAATCTATAGCTTTCAAGCCGTCAACTGCAGTTTCTACAGAATAATTTTCTTCCTCAAGCATGGACTGTAGTTCCATTATCTTTGTTGGACTGTCATCTACTAATAAAATTTTGATAATCTTTTTCATGGAATTTAGTCTTTTCTTTCATCAATATTGATTGCATTACATATATTCTTTTGAGGTTTAGAGAAATAGAATCCCTGAAAATAATCGCATCCCATGTGTTTCATCAGTTCAAACTGTTTTTTAGTTTCAATACCCTCTGCAATTACCTCATATTTAAATTTTTTCATTAGAGTAACTAAGCCTGAAGTAATATTGTTATATTTTTCGTTATCTAATCTGTCAATAAAAAATTTGTCTATTTTTACTATATCAATTGGAAAACGAATTAAATTACTAAACGAAGAATATCCTGATCCGAAATCGTCAAGGGCTATAAATCCTATACCGATTTTCTTTAATCTTGTTAAAGTGTTTTTTACTCTCACGGCATCTTTAATTCTAACTCGCTCTGTAATCTCCAGTAAAATATTTGCTGGATTAATGCCGGTTTCTTGTATGATGTTTTCTAGTTTGTTTACAAATAAGTCACTTTCTATTTGATATTGTGATATATTAACTGAAATATTAATATTCTGTTGGTTTTTATGGTTAAAGGCATTCAGTTTGGTACAGGCTTCTTTAAAAACCCATTCTCCCACTTTTTCTATAGATCTATTCTGCTCTAAAATAGAGATAAAATCCATTGGTTGAACTGTTCCGAGTTCAGGTCTTTCCCATCTTAATAATGCCTCAGAGCAAAAAGGTTTCTGATTTTTATCAACAATAGTCTGATAATTAATAATAAATTCATTTTTTTCTAAAGCATGCTTTAATGCCTGTAAAAATATCACTTTTTCTTTAAGATCAGTATTGTAGATGTGAAAACTATTTTTTTCTTTTTTTTTGGCTGTATACATAGCCAAATCACTGTGTTTTAATAAATCTGTCGCATTTATTCCATCTTCCGGATAAACAGATATTCCTATACTGACACCTAAATCTAATAAAAAATTCTTTATTTTTATTTTTTCTGAAAAGGCTTTATTTATTTTTTCTGCAATACGGATTGCACCGGTAGGTGATTTTATATTATTAAGGCAGAGAACGAACTCATCTCCACCAATTCTTCCGATAAGATCACTATCTCTTGCAATTATTTTGATTTTTCTAGCTGCTATTGCTAATACCTCATCCCCTACTTCATGGCCCTATATATCGTTAATACTTTTAAAATTTTCAAGATCCATAAAAAGCAAAGCTATTTTTTGGTTTTCTCTTTTAGCTCTGTGAATGTTGTCAGATAAAAG
>CAZVCD010000205.1:0-5300 GCA_964625675.1 uncultured Victivallales bacterium
ACTGCTTAATTAACGTTTCTTTTTCCTCTTCTTTTTTTTCTGAGTAAAGTTATTGCCGCGAACTGTATTTCCCATACCGCCCATTCCTCCCGGCGGCATTCCCATTCCTGCTCCGCTCATAGCATTGTTCATCATAGAAGGTTTTCTCATTACTTTTTTCATCATAAAAAACTGTTTAAGTAAGCCGCTGATCTGCTGAAGTTTTACTCCTGCCCCTCTGGCAATTCTTTTTTTTCTTGAAAAATCTATTATTTCAGGATTGACCTTTTCTTTTTTAGTCATGGAACAGATCATAGCTTCTAATGAAGCAAATTGTTTTGTGTCAAGGTTGGCTCCACTCAGGGCTTTACCGCCGGGAAGCATTTTTAATATTTTTTCAACTCCACCGAGCTTCTTCATTTGTTGCAACTGACTGTGAAAATCATTTAAATCAAATTTATTTGACTTTAATTTCTTTTCGAGCCTTTCTGCTTCTTCAGCATCAATTTCTTCAGATGCTTTTTCTACCAATGAAACCACGTCACCCATTCCAAGTATTCTTGAAGCCATTCTGTCTGGATAAAAAACTTCCAGATCCTCTGTTTTTTCACCAACACCGACAAGTTTAATTGGGCATCCGGTAACTTTCCGTATGGATAATGCTGCGCCACCACGTGCGTCACCGTCAAGTTTTGTTAAAATAACACCGGTTAGGCCGAGAGCTTTATGAAAATGGTCTGCAACTGAAACAGCTTCCTGACCCAGCGCTGAATCTGCAATCAGCAGAATTTCAGTAGGTGTGACTGTTCTTGACACCATAACCAGTTCATGCACCATGTCTGTATCAACCTGTGAGCGTCCGGCTGTATCTATAATAACGATATCAGTTCCTTCAAATTTTGCCTTTTCTCTGGCTTCTTTTGCTATAAGGTCAACTTGTGGTTGCAGGCGGTTGGAGTAAACCGGTACGCCAATCTGTTTCCCAAGAAACTCCAGCTGATCAATAGCTGCGGGACGATACACATCACCAGCAACAAGCATTACACGTTTATTTTTTTTCTTAAAATGAGCGGCAAGTTTGCCAGAAGTTGTTGTTTTACCACTACCGTGAAGTCCAACCATCATTATGACTGAAGGGCTTTTTGAAGTTATATCAAGTTCAGCTTCACTTGTTCCCATCAATTCAACAAGTTTATCGTTAACAACCTTAATGACCTGCTGTCCCGGTGTTACACTTCTGACAACTTCCTGTCCAGTGCATTCTTTTTTTACAGAATCAACAAATTCTTTAGCTATTTCATAATTAACGTCGGCATCTAGGAGCGCCAAACGTATCTCACGCATCGCTTCTGTTATATTAGATTCAGACAGTACTGCCTGTCCTCTAAGTTTTTTAAAAACATCCTGTAATTTGCCGGATAACCCATCAAACATTATATTTATTCCCTTAATAGTAAAATAATTCTATCTTCTAAAAACAGTACAACGGTTGGAAACCGCTGAAGCTAAAAGCGATGATGGAATCATCGCACTCCAATTAGAACCTACACGAAAAGTATTCCGTGTTCCAAAGAAACTTCTTTCTAATCTAATCTAAATATTAATATATTCCAAAGATTAAGCTTAAAAATATAAAATATTATGTACATGTCTGACCTGCTTGTAATATGGACAATAAAAAAAGTTGACATTGTCAACTAAATTGATTTGA
Source organism: uncultured Victivallales bacterium (assembly GCA_964625675.1). Lineage (GTDB taxonomy): Bacteria > Verrucomicrobiota > Lentisphaeria > Victivallales > GWF2-38-69. The sequence continues at coordinate 1,691 of CAZVCD010000205.1, forward strand.
CAAAATACGTCCGAGCAGTATTTTGTATACCGCATAACTAGTGTTTATGCTAAAAGCACTCAACGTTTTAGGTTTTAAGTGTTAACTGAAATTCTAATCTTTTGAGTTCAGATATATTTGACTTGAGAGTACAGAAATTTGCTTTTTAACTTCTTAATAATCAGCATAATTGTGATTTCAAGCAGAAGTAAAAAGACAAAAACAAGATTTATCTTGATTGGAGATTATCAAAATGAAAAAACAGGAAATAGTTGAGCGAGTTAGACAGTTCAATCGTTTTTATGTGCACTTTTTTGGATTGTATAACAATAATTTACTCGAAAGTAAGTTTTCACTTACTGAAGCAAGAGTATTTTTTGAGTTAGGTAAAAGAAAGCTTTGCACTTCTAAAGAGATAGTAAAAACATTAGAGATAGATACCGGTTATATGAGCCGCATGATAAATAAATTTGAGAAAAATGGGTATATAAAAAGAGAAAGCTCGTCGGAGGATGGAAGAAAGCAAATTATTTCTCTGACTGCAGAGGGAATAGAAATACATAATAAGCTGAATAAAGAAACGAATAAACATATTAAATGTATCTTAAAAGATTTATTATTTTCTGAAAAAGAAGAATTAAAACAAAATTTAGATAATATAGAATTATTGTTAAAACCAAAAAAGGGGTAACAAAATGCGTAGTGATATTATTAAAAAAGGTCCTGAACGTGCACCGCACCGTTCATTAATGTATGCAACCGGAATAAAAAGAGAAGATATAGCAAAACCTTTTATCGCCGTATGTAATTCATATACAAATATTGTTCCTGGACATTGTAAGCTAAACAAAGTAGCTGAGCTTATATCCGATGAAATTCGTAAAGCTGGAGGAGTTCCTTTCGAATTTAACACGATTGCTATCTGTGATGGAATTGCTATGGGGCATGAAGGAATGAAATACTCTCTTCCCAGTCGTGAATTAATTGCAGATACAGTCGAGTCTATGGTTAATGCACATCCGTTTGACGCTATGATATGTATTCCTAACTGTGATAAAATTGTTCCTGGAATGCTGATGGCTTCTATGCGTCTAAATATTCCTACGATTTTCGCGTCAGGGGGACCGATGAGGGCCGGAAAGAAAAAAGATGGTTCTGCATGCGATTTAATCTCTATTTTTGAGGGAGTAGGAAAGCATAAAATTGGACAACTCTCAGATAACGACCTTGCAGAACTTGAAGCATGCGGTTGTCCGGGAGAAGGGTCATGTTCTGGAATGTTTACAGCAAACAGCATGAACTGTTTAACAGAAGCTCTCGGGTTGGCATTACCCGGTAATGGTACGATTTTGGCAGATACCCCTGAAAGAGTCATTCTTTGGAAAACAGCAGCGCAGAGAATTGTAGAAATGGCCAAAGACAACGGTCCACTTCCAAAAAATATTGCAACACAGGGTGCATTCATGAATGCTATGGCACTTGATGTAGCAATGGGAGGCAGTACAAATACAATTCTACATTCATTGGCAATAGCACATGAACGTGAAATTCAGCTTGACTTAAAGAAAATAGATGAGATCAGTCGTAAAACAGCAAATATTTGCAAAGTATCTCCGTCTTCCGCATTTCATATGGAAGATGTAGATAATGCCGGCGGAATCAGCGCTATATTGAAAGAAATATCTAAAATTTCAGGCCTTTTAAAACTTGACTGTATTACTGTGTCGGGAAAAACACTTGGTGAACAAATAGAGAATGCAGATTCGCCGAATGGTACTGTAATAAAGACATTGGATAATCCATACAGTAAAGAGGGTGGATTGGCTATACTTTTTGGTAATGTAGCCGAAAAAGGATCTGTTGTAAAAACAGCAGGCGTTGCACCCTCTATGCTTGTACATAAAGGGCCGGCAGTAATTTTTGAAAGTCAGGAAGAAGCCTGTGAAGGTATTCTTGCAGGCAGAGTAAAAGCTGGAGATGTTGTAGTAATTCGATATGAAGGTCCTAAAGGTGGCCCTGGTATGCAGGAAATGCTTGCTCCTACAAGCTATATAATGGGGCAGGGACTCGGAGAAAGCGTTGCCCTTATAACTGATGGAAGATTTAGCGGTGGAACACGTGGAGCATGTATAGGCCATATTAGCCCGGAAGCCGCAGCAGGTGGCGTTATCGGTTTAATTAATGAAGGCGATATTATATCTATTGACATTCCTAAACGTTCAATCGAATTGCATGTCGAAGATGCTGTGCTTGAAAAACGCAGAACGAAGTGGACAGCTCCGGCTCCTAAATATACAAAAGGCTGGCTTGCCAGATATACTATTTTGGCAACCAGTGCTGATACAGGTGCAATATTAAGAACAAAATAATAATGAAATAGCGGATTTATACTGTTTTATAGCCAAAACAAAAATTTTAACAAGCCAAAGGCATGTACCTCCGCTATTCGTTTTTTTTCAGAAAAATTATATTTTATATTTGAATATTTTTTTTAAAGATGTTAATTACATATTCATAATTAAAAAATTCATGCTCCGGCGTAGCTCAGCGGTAGAGTAGGTGGCTGTTAACCACTTGGTCGCTAGTTCGAATCTAGCCGCCGGAGCCATTTTTTTTTATGACTTATTTTTGTCCCGGTAGCTCAGAGGATAGAGCATCTGACTTCTAATCAGAGGGTCGCAGGTTCGAATCTTGCCCGGGATACCATTTTTTCCTTCGCTTTAGCCTCATTTATGCCACTTTGTCTATGTTTGTCCTATAATTCAAAAGGGTTAGTAAAGGGTTAGTTTTTTGCTCGAAAGGGTTAGTTAAGGGTTAGTTAATTTATTCCTGCTTTTGAACTCAAAACAGTAGAAAAGATAAAATTAATAAAAGAAAACTATATTAATTATTATTTATTTCCAAAAATCTTTTCTAAAATATTATAGATAAACAAATTTTTATACCCTATATTTCATCAGATTTTGCTATAAAAAAATAAAAAAAGGGTGGTTTTTGAACCCAGATCAGTAAGTAAAGGGTAAGTTTAACATTATTAGAGGGTATATTGTAAATTTTTAGATCAATTCCTTTGTGATTCATTTGGTAGAGTAACTCGCTCGTAATGAATAGGTCAGCGGTTCGACTCCGCTCATTGGCTCCAGCCTTAAATGATTTATGTACGGTATGTTACAATCAATAATAGATCATTTAAAAATTCCCTTATTTCCTGCCATCAAACCTATATCAAACTTTCTTGTCTACTCTCATTCTCGAAAAGCAAGGGGATATTTTTATTACCCAAAGCTTGAAATCTAAAGTCAAATTCAAAAGAAGGGTAGACTTATGAGCTATAAAATAGCTTTGTACAAAGTACTAATTGAATCAAAAACGGATGAAAGAGTAAAAGAACTGTTTGAAGAACTTCAACGCGACCCAATTACTAAGAAACTATTAGACAAGCAAGCAGTTCCTGATACTTCAATGTTTAAGGTACTGCCAGTAGAGTGGCGGACAGCAATCTACAAAAAAAGACTGTTTAAATTACTAATTGAGCCATTTACAGAAGAATACGCAAAGGAGCTGAATCCTATGAAAGTAGCATTCTTGCCCTTGAAGCCTCCTAAGCCAACTAAAGACATATACCCTAAAG
>CAZVCD010000206.1:0-5238 GCA_964625675.1 uncultured Victivallales bacterium
TAAAACAAATCGGATAATATTCTATACAGGCTTTCATACGAAAAATGTTCTTCGCAGATAGCAAAATTTTTCTCTGTTACTTTCTCTCTTTTTTTATTATCTATCAAAATCTCTACGGCTTCAGCTGCAGCTTTCTCAATGATGCTTTTATTTACAGTGCACAATCCATCCTTATCAACTTCATGTGTATTACCAAGAGAAATTACATCAAAGCCTTTGCTCTTAATGTCTGTTTCGTAAACTGGGTATTCATAAACAATCACAGGTTTTTTGGCAAAAATAGCCTCAAGAAACTGGTTTCCCCATCCTTCAAGTACACTTGGATAAGTAACTAAGTCTGCATGAGCATAAACATCCCAGAGAGAATAACATTTTTTCCCGTCTACTGCACCACGAGAGTGTTCAACCACATCGTTTACAAAAATCATTTTTACGCCAAGTTTTACTGCTTTAGCCTGAAGCGTTTCTATATACCCTGGTTCTGATTCAGGCAACCCAGCCATAACATATACAATCTTTGAATCTTTATTAAAAACTTTGCCATTATAAAGTTTGCTAGTATATAACTCATCAAGATTCTTATCACTCTGCATCTGGGCAATAACATCTATAGCAAGTTCGATAGCCTTTCTCTCTGCAATACGAGTAGCCTGAAGAACAAGAATATCATCTTCTGTAACTCCAATTGTCTCTCTAAAATCTCTGTTATAGTCGTCTATTTTCCATAATGGAGCTTTAAAATCAAATACATTAGGAACAATTGTTGCATCAATATCTTTTCTTTTTTTTATCTCGCAACGAGCAATATCATTTATCACAACATGTTTGATTAGATCATCTTTTGGTGGAAAATATTTAGCCAACATTCTTTTCACATTATCACAGGTTGGATTAGAATATCTTACCCTTTCCCAGTTAAAGTCATGATTATGAGCCACACAGTGAACATTCAGCTTTTTAACCGTATTATACAGTGCAATACCAGCAGGAAGGCCCCAACCTAATGACCACATATTATTCGGGACAAGAATATCAATTTGATACTCTTTGAGAAACTTTTCCAAACCCGCAGATATTCTATCAGCGTACTCCAATATAGCTGTTTCCAGTTCATCTCCGTCCTTATAGTCTTCAAGCTTATAATATGCGTTTTGAACAAAACGGTTATTATCTTCGCTTTTGTAGTGCAATTCAGGAATAACATAACCAGTAGTAGAACCGGTACTACCGGCAAGGAGATACACATTATGTCCCATTTTCTCCAGCTGTAATTTCCACTTGTCCATCTCCAAAGAAACGCCATCAGTTTCACCAACACGAAAATGAGCTAATGCAATATTCATCGCCAAAACCTTTCTATTTAGTTTATTTTTTATAAAAAACAAAACTCTATACATTCTAAATATATCAAATAATTATGTAATGACAAAATAATTTTTAATTTTAGTTTCCTTTTAACTTGCGTAAATAATGAATTATTGATATGATAATCCCCATGATTAATGAATTTATAAAATTACATGGTGCCGGAAACGATTTTATTATTGTTGATGACACCGAACAAAGCCACGATAAAACACAGGTTAATATCCGTTTTTTATGTGATCGCAGATGCGGCATCGGGGCAGACGGAATAATTTTCCTGTCACTACCGCCTGTCCGGACAGGTAATTACGATGTTTTAATGGAATTTTATAACAATGACGGATCACGTGCAGAAATGTGTGGCAACGGCCTTCGCTGCGCAGCCTTTTACGCTAACAAAACAATGAAACTGGCTCAACATTTAAAAATTAAAACTGATGCCGGCATTCTCGAGACCGAAATATTGAATAATAACAGTGTAAAAATACAGATACCTATTCTTAGCGTTTTTGAAAATTTGGCAATTGATGGGCAGAATATTTATTATGGGGACACTGGCGTTCCACATGCAATTATTAATATCGATAATATCAAAGATACTGATGTCAATAAAATAGGCAGCTATTACAGAAATCACACACACTTTGCCCCCCGCGGCGCAAATATTAATTTTATACAGAAAGATGATTCAGACAAAAATCTGTTTCATATTAGAACTTATGAACGCGGAGTAGAAGCTGAAACGTCTGCATGTGGAACAGGTATTTCCGCGGCGGCATTCAGCCTATACAAGTTTTGTGGCATTCAGCCACCAATAAAATTTATCACAAAAGAGGAGTATCTTCTTGAAGTAGATTTCAGTACAGAACATCCTGTCAAAACACTATACTTAACAGGGCCTGTAGCAGAAGTCTTTTCCGGAAAAATAATAAAACCATAAACTAGCCGAGCTAAAACTAAATAATAGTATAACCACGAAGGACACGAAGAACACGAAGTTGTTAATCTTTTGCACCAAAAGCTCAACAAGGTTGTTATGTAGGAAAAAATATTAACAATTTTAAAAAAATAATTGTTGAGAGACCTTATTAAGCTCCGTATCTAATTCGGAGAATTAGGCGTGGAGCTTAATAACTTCGTGTTCTTCGTGCTCTTCGTGGTGAGAAAAAAAAGGAATAAAGATTATGGAATTAAAAGGATTATATACAGCACTTGTTACACCATTTAATAATGGCAATGTAGATTTTGAAAAAATCAAAGAACTGGTTGATATACAACTCGAAGCCGGTGTTGATGGAATTGTGCCGATGGGAACTACCGGTGAATCTCCAACACTGGAGACGCATAACCATTTAAAAGTAATTGAAACTGTAATTAAAAGAGCAGACGGCCGTTGTCAAATCATAGCCGGAACAGGCGCAAACGCTACGTTTGAAGCTGTACATCAAACAGCTGAAGCAAAAAAAATGGGCGCGGACGCATCACTTCAGGTTACACCATACTACAACAAACCAACACAAGAAGGTCTGTATAGGCACTTCGCTAATGTTGCAGATGTCGGTTTACCAATCGTTTTATATAATGTACCAGGACGAAGCAGTCTAGCAATTGCAATAGATACAATCAAGCGCTTAAGCTCACATCCCTGCGTTGTTGCGGTAAAAGAAGCTGGTGGTAGTGTAGACAGAGTTTCGGAAATACTAAGCTGCTGTGATATCACAGTATTAAGCGGTGATGACGCACTAACACTACCTATGATGTCTGTCGGAGCAAAAGGTGTAATAAGTGTAACTTCAAACCTATATCCTAAACAGTTAAAAGAAATGGTAGATGCCGGCCTTGCAGGTGACTGGGATAAAGCGAGGGAGATACATTTCAAATACTATCAATTTATGAAAGATATTTTTGTTGAAACAAACCCAGCTCCGATTAAAGCTGCTATGGCTAGAGTCGGCCTGATCAACGAAGAATATCGCCTGCCAATCTGTCCAATATCAGAAGCAAGCAAAAAAATCCTGTTTGACACAATGGACAGCATTAAATAAGTTAAACTTCTTTAATTTGAAAAAATTGGATAATCAGTTGCTAAGTTACATTATCTATAGCAGCTGATTATTCAGTGGAAATATTATTATATTGTTTTCTCTCAATCAATAGATCAAAAGGTTGATCTTCATTTTCTATAAGATTTTGAATGCTCGGAATTTGTTCAATACCATAACAACAGTTAAGAGGAAATGACTTTCATTCAGTATTAAATTCATCCATTGGAATTCTATCAAAGTAAGTTCCACATGGTTTTTTAAACGTTCCAGCACGAATTGAAGCTCTTACTGCATCACCGTGCTTCTTCGCAGAATATCTCCTCCATCTCCGTTGTATAATTTCCGCTGACCTCCTAAGACAACTAGGACAGGGAAAAGCTTCATTAAACTCCGTTCCACATCTAGTACATATCATTAATTAATCCAATTCTAAGTACATAACACCTATTTATTTATTAAATTTTGAATCGTTTTTCCTTATAAAACTTGAGTTTTTCTCAAGCGTCACTTTTTCTCAACCAATAGATCAAAAGATTGATCTTCATTTTCAATCAATTCAACATCTACTTTTTCAGCAAACACCTTCGACACTTCACCAGTTATTTTTGAAAAAAGGCTAAATGCAAAAGAAAAATTATTCACTTCTTCCGTAATTAAGTTGTTTACTGTTTTAGTACCTAATTTTATGCTATAATCATCAGCTTCAGAAAACTCAAAATTATTCTTTGTAACAAAATTATTCCAGAAAACACCTCCGAGTTGTGTTTGATAAACTACATTTAATTTTATTTGAGAATGCCTTAAATATCCAAAATACTGTTGTATCATATTTAAAATAAATGTGGCTGTATTAAGATTGTATATACTGGACATAGAAGAAAAAGCACGGCTTAATTTTATCAAACCAATTTCAGGATTATAGGTAAATACAAAATCACACCCCTTATCTTGCTCAAACTTCCCGTATAAATCTAAATTAGGGAATAATGTTTTTATTATAAAAAGGACATCTCCATCTCTTTTTCCAACAGTTTCAACCGCAGGAATATCACATATTATTTTTCTGTAATTTTGATGTTCAATGCTTCTGGGGTTGGAAGTCGTTCCAAACTCACACGCCTTTACAATATCATTATATTGATCCTGTGATTTTTTTACAAAAAGACAAATATCGCGCTCTGTTTTACCCCATTGAACCCAGCGTGTACCATTTTTAATTGAACATTGTGTTATGTCTCTAAGCTTCTTCGCAGAATACCTACTAAATCTCCGCTGTATAATCTTTGCAGACCTAGAGCATTTGGGACAGGTAAAAACCACATCCACCAACTCCGTTCCACAACTGCTACATACCATTACCAACACCTAATGCCTATTTATTTATTAGATTTAAACCCTCAATTATTTTCTTGTTTATCGAGAGCTAATTTTGCCCTGAATATAAGTTTTGTTTAGAGAGACGACTCAGATTTTAATTTATAATTCTTGCTTTTTAATGATTTAAAAAGCATCACCTCGTTTATATATAACTTCACAAGTTATTTAAAAATTCTTTGCATGTTAGTGAAAATATTGGTAAAGATAAAATATTTACAACAAAAGCAAAATTCGAACTATTTATTCTCTTTCGCCATGTGTAGAATGTATGGTATCCTCCGTTGTCAGTTAATAAATTTCGAGAATACCTAAATTTAAGGCCTAAAGGTCAGCTTGGGTAGATGGTGCAGTTTTTATCATTACTTATAGTCTGAAGGTAGGGACAGCTCTCTGAGCTGTCAGTCTTTAGCCTTGCATGGGGATAAAATCGACTGATTTAAAAGGCGGTTTA
>CAZVCD010000207.1:0-5191 GCA_964625675.1 uncultured Victivallales bacterium
TTATTCTCTAGACTTAGAAGTGCTTAATAAAAATGGTAAAGTTTTACTGAATAAAAAGTATAGCCAGAAGTTTAAAGATAAAGCATTCCGACAAGCTAAAACAAAAAGAATGATGACCAACCCGCATCTTGTTAATATAAACAGATATTTATCTCCAAATTATGTTATAAACATCCCTCTCTCTAATCTTGATAGTCCTTCAGAAATTAAGATTAAATTCAACAGTAAACCCTCGGTTGTCACTGGCACGGCTATCCGGGCATCATGTGTAAATATTGATAAATCAGGCAATAAAAAAACCAAATCAGTTTTGCCAAAGAATAAGAACTCTGATTATTGGAAGGAAGTTTCTATTGGTAAATTGCCTAAAGGCGAAATAAATAAAAAATATTTTAATATCCATCCCCCTAAAAAGAGGGACCTTAGCAAAATAAAACCAATGTTTCGGCTTTATCTTGACAGCGCAGTAGGAGGTATATATGAAAAACCTTCTAAACAGGAAATAGTTGCAGCTGAAAAAATATTTACAAAATTATTTAAAGGTGCTGAACTGAAAGACGTACGGGATGAATGCGAAAAAATAAACATGAATATAAAAGAAATTAAGAAAGGACATAGAGTTTTTATTGTAGTTTACGAAAAAGAAACTCATAAAACCGGACGAGGTTTCTACGTATTCTGTAGAAGTTACATTACCAGAAATATGGTCATAGATTTTCCTCATAGATTTTATGATAGAAAAACAGGTTTGATTGGGTATAAGTTAATTTTATCAGGATACTTTACTGCATGTGCCTGGAATACAGTTAATAGATATCAAACGCCTAGTCATGTTGAAGGAAGCTCTGATATGTCTCATACCAAAGAATCTATATTCTTTTCGTTTACCAAGGCATTTGCCAAGGCTATGCCGAAGAATTCAATTTTGATTCAACTTCATGGTTTCAGGAGCAAATGGCACAGAGATGGTAAAGTTTATTTTTCAATTCCCTATGATATTGTTCTAAGTTCTGGAACTGATAAACCAGATAAACACTTTTTTAAATATGCAGATGAAATTAAAAAGGCGGCAGAAAGCAAAGTTGCTGTTATACCTGAACAAAATATTCCCCAATTAGCTGCTACTACTAACCCGGAAGTTGGAGTACTTAAAAAAGCTGGGAAAAATCAGGTTTTTATGCATATGGAATTGTCAGATAAAGTTAGAAAAACACTACTGAAAGACCTTGACAAAAAAAGAAGCTTAATTAAAACTTTAAATGAGGTGTCAACAAAATATATCACACTGAAAAAATAGTTACCTGCACTTGGAGTAAGCGCAAAAAACAGCTTTATTGTATTCATTGTTGACAATATGAACTATTTCCTTAGCTTTATCTCTATCGTTAGTAATAGCATATAGTGTTGGTCCACTGCCGGTTATTTCGGCACTTATTGCGCCGGCTTTAATCAGATTTTCTTTGAAAATCCCTAAAGCTGGGAACTTTTTATACAGTGCCGGGGCAAGGTCATTGTTCATTAATGCACCAAGTTTTTTCCAGGTACCGGCTTTTAAGCTTTCAAGGACATCGTTTATATTATTAGCCTTGGTCTTGTTTGGTATGTAATTCTTATAGGCCCAGGCTGCACTGACAGGAAATTGGGGTGCGAGTATTACGATATATAGCCCTGAAGTCGTTGAAATAGGTGTAAGTTTTTCTCCTACTCCTTTTCCTAAAGATGGAACAGGATTTAAGAAATAAGGGACATCTGCTCCAAGTTTTAATGCTATTGATCTAATTTGTTGTTCAGACAGAATATTGTTGTAATATTTCTGCATCAACAATAAAACGGCTGCGGCATCAGAACTTCCACCTCCCATACCCGCAGCTATCGGAATATTTTTTTCTATGTTAATATTCCATGCAGGAGCTATTTTGCATTCTTTTGCATAAGCTTCTGCTGCTTTATAGCATAGATTATCTGAATTTAATGGGATAAGTTTATTTTCTGAAGTAACATTAATCCCGCTTTCACAAGAAAAATCTACTGTTATTTTATCGGAAATATCATGCAGAGGCAAAAAGATGGTTTCAATTTCATGATACCCATTAGACATTTTGCCTTTAATACTTAAAAAAACATTAATTTTAGACGGTGTGTCTAAAGATAAAACAGTTGTATTCATAATACTTCCTTGAAACTGAGTCTTATTTCCTCTTTTTTTCTTTTGTAATATTTTTTTATAATATTGACAGTGTATTTGCCAATTTCATTTGAATCAAGCAGTAAATCATCAATACACTCGTTTAATTTATCAGGTTGTCCTCCAATAAAGACTTTGCAATAGTCAGTAGGGATACCGTCTTTATTTTTTCTTCTGATTCCTTGAAACCCAAGAGTAGCAGAAGGATGATTACTGCATGAATTTGGGCAGCCTGATATTTTTATTGAATTTATAATATTATTAAAAAAATCTGTTTTATTGTTGGGATTTTGAGAAAAAAATATGTCCAGTTCTTCTGCGATTGAATCACTGAATTTATGTGAATCAATAATGCCAATTACACAGGTTTTGGCACCGATACATGAAGTTATTAATCCTTTTAGTGAATTACCGGTAAGGTCATTAATTTGTCGATAGTCATTGAGTTGTTTAAAAACATATTTAATATCTGTGCTTTTAATGGGAATATATATGTTTTCTTCCCGAGACAATCTAATAAAACGGGATTTTGTTTCAGACATGATCTCTGTTATCTTTTTCATGTCTGAAGTTTGTAAATTTCCATAAGGTACAAAAAGTTTTATTAGGACAATGTTGTCAACTTTAGTATTGAAGACAGCACGCTCTTTCCATTTGTCGTAAACTGATAGCTCGGTCGGAGTAAGTTCAATCGTTGGACGTATATCGGAGTTATCAAATAATGTTGATTCTGATATGGAGCAGGAAACATTAAAAACATTATTGAATTCAGCTAAATCTATTTTGTTGAGATAGCTTGAAAATATTTTTTTAAACTCTTCTTCTCCAAGTCTTTTTAGGATAAATCTTATTCGCGCTTTACTTCTGCTTGTTCTGTCACCATGGTCATAAAACAAATCTGTCATTGCAATAGCGTATTCAAATATTTTTTCTGCCGGGATAAAATTCATCAATTCAATTCCGACTGAACTTTGATTTCCCATTCCGCCGCCACCGTAAACAGTAAATCCCTTTATTCCATCCTGCACTTTAGCTATAAAACCTAAATCCTGTAGTTTTGCAAGGGTTGTGTCTTTTTCGCTACATGAAAATCCAATTTTAATTTTTCTGGGCAGGTTGTCAAATGCTTTATCATATTTAAACATGAGTGATGCAAGTTGTTTTGCATATGGCAATACATCAAAAATGCAGCTTTCTGAGAAACCGGAATTATAACATACCGCTACGTTTCTAAAAGTATCTCCTCCTCCGCCTCTGAACGGCATATCGTTTTCTGTACATTCTTTTACAATTGGGATAATATTTTTAATATCCGTTCCTTGTAACTGAATATCTTGTCTGGAGGTTAAATGTAAAAAATCTATCGAATATTTTTCTGCGATTTGTATAAGAGAGGATAGTTTTTTCTGTGAAAATTCTCCACCGGTTACGCGAATTCTAGCCATAAATTTATCATTACGCTGTTTGTAGATACCAAATGGAGCCGTTGTATGTTTCAGCTCTGGATAGTCAATTGTGCCGCATATATATTTCTGTATATGCTGAAATAGTGAAGAATAATCCGTTTTGATTTCATTTTTTTTACTCATAAACTGAATTTATAGCTATTGTCTCTAAGCCATTTCTTTCTTTTTTTGTAATTAGGCAACATTTGTTCAACTTCCAACCAAAATTTTCTTGAATGATTCAATTCTTTTAGATGGGCTAGTTCATGGATGACAATATATTCAATAATTTCTGGCGGAAGCATAATTATGCGCCAGGGAAAATTTAACGTCTTTTTTCCGGTACATGACCCCCAACGTCTTTCTGCGGAGGTTATTTTAATATTACTGAAACTCAAATTATGCGAGTCCGCAATTTGTGCTACACATTGCGGAATGATTTTGCTTGCTTGTTTTCTATACCACTGCTTTATATGTTTTTTAATGTTTTCTTTATAACGGACCGATATTTTGAATCCATTATTGAAATCAATCGGAGTTGAAAGTTTATCAACGATATCCAGTTTGTATTTCTTGCCTAGATAATAGAATTCTTCGCCCTGAACATACTGTTTTGGTGCAGTATTATTCTGTCTGTCTTGGATAATTTTTTGTTTTTCAAGAATCCACTGCTGTTTTTCTTTTAGTAATTTTTGAATAAAAGAATGAGATACATGCCTGGGAGCCCGAACAACAAGGCTTCCGTTACCTTGTATTTCCAAAGCAATACTTTTTCTATTTGACCTGATTATTTTAGACGTATCCGGTTTACTCATAATGGAAAGAATATTGAGGCTTGCTGAATAGTTTAGTCTAATATTCTAAACTATTCAGGTTGTTTGCTCTTTTAACTCCTATGTGAAAGACACACGACAAATAATAATAATTTTATAAATAGGAACTTTATTCCCCCATTACAGTAACAATTATCTTCCTGCAGCGGGATTGTATGTCGGCTTCATAATGAAATACTTGTTGCCATTTGCCGTGCATTATATCACCTTTTTCTACAGGTAGAGTGACACTTGCACCTATTACACAAGACTGGAGATGTGAGTGAGCATTGCCGTCGTGCCAGGTTTGTTCATGACCATAACTTTTCTTAGGTGGAATCAAGTTTTTCATTGTATTAGGAAAATCCTGTTCCAGGCCGGGCTCTATTTCAATAGTTCCTATTGCGCCTGTAGAACCCATGTTAAAAACATGACAGGTTCCTGTAGTGATTTTTGATCTCTTTATTATTTTACTAACCTTAGACGAAAGGTCTGTTAAATCACCGCTTCCAGCTGTTGTAACTTTGATTGTTTCTCTGTAAACTGCCATGGTCTTACCTCCATTATAATATGATGTGTTAGCCTGTTTAATTTAGACTACTTCAATTGCATATAAATAATATTACCATATTTCTCAGTAAAAGAAAAGAATAAAACAACTTTATACCAGAGGTATTTTTGTTTTTGTTTTATTTGCGAGGTTTTTATCCTCTATCTGCTTATTTCCCCCTTTTACGCTAAAGCTTCCG
>CAZVCD010000208.1:0-5174 GCA_964625675.1 uncultured Victivallales bacterium
ATTAACCGCATATAACCGTAGGCCTAGAATACATTAGCATGAATTTCATGTAGGCATCCCAATTCAATTTTATGGTTCTTCTACGTTTTAATCAAAGTTAAAAAGGTTTTCAAAACTTCAAAATTCTAAAATATCACTTAGATTAAGCTACAATTATATTTATAAGATGTTTTGAAGTTATAGTCAATGAACAGTTCTAATTTTTTTATTATCTGCTTACTAACAGTATTAGTAGGAAAATATATTGCAGTGCATTCTCAGTATAGGTCATTAGCTTCATTAAACAAAAGAATTAAGGATAAAATTGATGAGGCAAATAAGCTTGATAAAAGACAAAAGTATTGGAATTTGCTCAATGATGTTATAGTTGATGCAAGTTATAAGTGTTATTATATAAACTTCTTATATAACTATTTTGAGTAATTATTTTTAAATTTATCTTTTACATGGAAGCTTTGCGGAACTTCATAGCCTCGTGAAGCAAGAAAACCTCTGAGTTCATCAGGTCTGTCGTTGATGATGCCGTCAACTCCCCAGTTAAACAACTTTAAAATTATTTCTGAAGGGAAAGCAGTATCATATTCTTTGCCAACATAGCTCCATATCACAACTTTTAAGCCCAGATCATGTGCTTTTTTAAGTTGCTCTTTTGTTAGATCATGGGAGCTTGGTTCGAAACAGTAACCTCCTAGAGCTTTTATCATTTTTGGTATCGAATTATCATAATCCTTCAGCAAATGTCCACCTGTCCATTTTTTCGCTTCTTCTGTGTTTTTAGAAAGGATCGAGTCCAGATTTGTTTTATATCCAGTTAAATATGCTGTCTTAATTTTAGGATCTAGTTTATTTAATACTTGAAGAACTTTCCAGTTGAACGCCTGTACTTCAGTTCTGTTTATAATCTTTTCCTCTTTCATTATTTGGTATAAAGCATTTGCCAGTTCTTTGGGAGTTGCAAAAAAATCTGCCCTATCAGGCATATGTTTGACTTCTATTAAGAATCCAACTTTTTCCCCAGCTATTTTTTTTACGTGCTGAATTATGCTTTTGAGAGTGGGCATAGGAATGTGATTCATTTTAGCCTGATATGGGAAATTAGCAGCATAATCTGTTCCAGGTTTTAGTTGGCCCACATCGTATTTCTGTATTTCTTCTACAGTTAAATCCTTGACATATACTTTATCGTCTTCACTTATCCAATTTTCGCTTTCATCTCTTGTAATAGCCGGATCTAAAAAATCTGTATGGCAGACAATCAATTTCTTATCCTTGGTCATATGGATATCCATATCAACATAGTCAACACCTATTTTTAGTGAAGAATCGTAAGCTGGAATAGTATTTTCTGGAGAAATTGCTCTGCCACCTCTATGCGCATAGATTTGAATATTACCTTTCGTTGGTATGCCGTTATACTTAATAACCTTATTTATAGTCGGTTTTGTCTCAGCATAGATTGAAATTATAAGACCGAAAAAACATAAACATAAAATTTTTTTCATCTTACTACATAATATTAAATTCAACATATTTTTCCCTCCATTTGTGAAAATTTGGTTGTGGCTCTGCTTCACGTCAAAATTCTTAAATATCACTTTAGATTAACCAGTGATAATACTTATGATAAGTTATTTTAAAGCTTACATCAAGTAGGAAAAGACAAAAAAACAAAAGTTAGCTTTGTATCTTAACATATTAATACATAAGCATTAAGTTGTTAGCTCTTTTGAATAGAGTCTAAACTCTGTAAAAAAATTAGAAGGGGCTGAGGTAAGAATGTCAATGCTTTTTAAATTTCAATTTTTCTTTCCTTTTAAAAAATGTTATTATTGAATATAGTATTATCATATAGACATATAAAATAAAAATTTTAACAAGCCAAAGGCATGTACCTTTGGTATAGTTCAAGGGAGATGATAAAATGGCTTCTATTTGTGTAGATAAAGAAAGATGTAAAAAAGATAACTTGTGTATTATAGAATGTCCATTAAAAATTATTCGAAAAGATAAGAATGGGTATCCGATATTAAAGGAAAGTGCGGGGCGTAGTTGTATTGAGTGCGGTCATTGTACAGCAATATGTCCCCATGATGCTATAACCTTAAATAGTAGTTCTCAAGAAGACTATGAACATATTTTGTCGGAATTAAAAGTATCTGATAAAGCTGTAGAACAGTTAATTAAGAGTCGTCGTTCAGTTAGACAATATAAGAAGGAGTCTGTTTCTAAAAAAGAAATTAATCATTTGCTTGATATTGTACGCTGGGCACCAACTGCATCAAATGGGCAGCCTGTTAACTGGCTTGTAGTAGAAAATAGGAAGACTACACATAAAATAGCGGAATTAGTTGTTAGTTGGATGAAAGAAGGCTTTGTCCTTCCCGCATTGGTAGATGCATGGGAAAGCGGATTTGACTGTATATTATGTGGAGCCCCAAATTTACTTATTGCTCATGCATCTGAGAAAAAATTTAATCCGGTAATAGATTGCACTATTGCAATGACTACATTTGAACTGGCTGCTTCGAGTATGGGGATTGGCTCTTGCTGGGCAGGTATCTTTATGATGGCAGTGAATAACTATACACCTCTGACAGAGTATTTAAATATACCTGATGGGCATAAAGTCTTTTCAGCATTAATGCTTGGATACCCAAAGTTTAAGTATCATCGAATACCAACCAGGAATGAATCCAAAGTTGGCTGGATTGGGCAGGGATAGCTTTTATAATGTGATAGTTTTGCCCGTCTTTATTGATTTATCAGCGGCTAGAACAATTTTTAGGCTGTTTAATGCGCTATTCATATGTTCTGTTAGATCAGTGTTATTGCGAATAGCATTTAGTAGAAAAACCTGTTCAGTTTTGCATAATTCTTCATGTGTCGGATTTTCTGGTAGCTGTATTTTTTTGTCATTTAAAATGAATTCATCATTATTATTCAGTTTAGAATGATGTTGTAATATGATATTTTTTTCTGTTTCAGTGTCAGATCTTTTATAAAAATTATTTGCTAATAAACTCACCGACCCGTTAGGACCGAAAACATCTTTTATAAAAAAGGCCGTTTTGCTTATCATTGGTCCCCATCCTGACTCAAACCAGCCGACAGAGCCATCATCAAATCTAATCTGAAGATGGCCATAATTGTACATGTCTTTTGGTATACAATCAGTCAGTTTTGCTGCAATAGCTGATACGCTTATTGGCTTTGCCTTTGTCATTCTGCACATTAGGTCTATGTAGTGGACTCCGCAGTCTACGATAGGAGAAACTGAGTTTAGAAGTGCTCTATGTTTTTTCCATAAAGACCCGCTTGACTGCTGATTTATATTCATTCTTATAACTAGAGGTTTACCGAGAGTTTTAGTTATTTTCAGAAACTCAAGCCAGGAAGAGTGATGCTGCAGTATATATCCAACTACTAGTTTTTTATTGTATTTTTTAGCAGCGTCAATTACTTTCTTACATTCCGTTAATGTAGGAGCTACAGGCTTTTCAAGAAAAACATGTGCCCCGGCCTCAAATGCTTTTAGTGTATATTCTGCATGGGTTTCCGGATATGTATTAATACTTACTACATCCGGCTTAGTTGTTTTCAGTGCCTGATTATATTCAGAGAACAGTCTATATTTATTATCCAGTTGGCTGTTTAGGTATTCCCGGCTCTGTGGATGGCGTGAGACCAGGCCAACTATTTTGAAATCTTTTATGTTATGATAGGCTTTAGCATGAGATGCGCCCATATGACCACATCCTACGACAAGAATTTTTAGAGGAATAGGCATTCAATATTTCCTTTATACTGAGATCATTTAATTATTGTAAATAAAACCATTATATAATACTATATATAATAAGTATGATTTTTAAAAGGAAAGAAAAACTGATATGAATAATTCAACTTTTGATATTTTTCCAATTATATATACAGAGAGACTTAAATTAAGAAAACTGAAGTCTGATGATGCCGTAGAGATATTTAGAATTCGTTCAAATATTGAAACTATGAGATATATGGATAGGGATAAGCATGAATCTATTAAAGACTCAGAAGCATTACTTGAAATAGACAGAGCAGCTTATACTTCGCAAACAGGTATTAATTGGGGTATTACAGAAAAAAATAGCGATAGCCTACTTGGATATGTTGGTTTTTGGCGGATTTTTGCAGAGCATTTTAGGGCTGAAGTTGGATATGCTCTTAATGTTGAGCATTGGAACAAAGGTATAATGTCCGAGGCTTTAAATGCAATAATAAAATTTGGGTTTGAAAAGATGAATTTGCATAGTATTGAAGCGAATCTAAATCCTGATAATACCCAGTCTATAAAGCTGCTTAAAAGACTTGGCTTTAAACAGGAAGCCTATTTTAGAGAAAATTATCATTTCAACGGAAAATTTATAGATAGTGTTATCTTTTCTTTACTCGAATCTGATTACACAAACCGGCAAAATTGAAACTTAAATCATAAAATAATAGAGGCTAAAATCTCACAGAGAAACTAAAATATAAAAATACCTCCGGTATATATGGATTTTTTAAAAAAAGTTAAAAAGCTAAAGAAAGCTGCATCAGATGTTCTTGAGAATAATAGAGAACCTTTGGCAATTGCTTTTAATGATAATTTTAACGCAAACACATTTTCAAGGCTTAGAAAAGGGGAGATAGTGATTTCCAGGGAAATGCTTCGCTATCATATAAAAGAAGCCCTGGTTCAGGAACCGTCCGTAGAATTGGATTATATTGCATGCACGGAGGATGGGGTAAAAGCCGGGCTGCTTGCAAAGAAATTTAAAACCAGTATTACTGCTGAAATCGGAATGTTTATCGAAAAAGCCAAGATAAATTTTGTTGAGCAGGAGATATTGATAAAAATCAACAATGAAAAGGTTATTGGTAATAATCTATCTGGAAAGTTAGTTTCAGCTTTAGTTGGAACAATAATTTCCGGGCTTGTTAAAAAAGCAATTTTTTCAATAGATATACCGATACATTATAATAAAAAACATAATATCGCGACATTGAATTTAAGTGAAGTGCCGGCTATATGCCGTATGAAAAAGTCTATGTTAGGGGCAAAGTCCATGCTTGAATTTGTTTCTCTTGTAGGTGCAGAGCATACTGATGCCGGCATTACTTTGAAATGCAAAGTCAAAATTTTTTGATATTTA
>CAZVCD010000209.1:0-5145 GCA_964625675.1 uncultured Victivallales bacterium
TGCTTAGCATTCATTTTATCCTTCTTTAACCTGTCGGCCCAGAATGGAATTAAAGTACTATGTGCCGAACCTGTAACCGGGTCTTCTGGAACACCGGCGCCGGGAACAAAAAACCGTGAAACAAAATCACAGTTATTTTCCGGAGCAGTCACTATGACACCCAAACAGTCTAAGTTCATTAATTTAAGCATATTGGGCTTAATTGACAGAATAACTTCCTCTGATTTATATAGCAGTAAATAGTCTCTTGATTTATGAGTACTAACCGGTTCTATACCAATACCAGAAATTAAATCTGGATGAGGGGCACACTCTTTCGGCATACGAGATGGAAAATTAATTTCAATTTTATCTCCTATTTTTTTAGCTGACAATTCACCAGATTGTGTTTTAAATGAAATGCTACTTAATGTTGGCTTCAAATAGTTTAAAATTAAAAAAGAAGGCGCAAGGGTTGCATGTCCGCACAAATCAACTTCAATTGTGGGAGTAAACCAGCGAAGATCATAATAGCTACCTCTATCAATAATAAAAGCTGTTTCGGATAAATTATTTTCAAAGGCAATATTTTGAAGAAGTTCATCCGACAGCCATTCTTTTAGAATACATACACCAGCCGGGTTACCAGAAAAAACTTTTGAAGTAAAAGCATCTATGTGGTAATATGGGATTTTCATCGTTTTCTTTCACCAAGCAAAACAGCATCTTTTAGGTCTTCTGCGCTTTTCGCAGACATCCATTTTTTTATAAAACATTTGTCCTGAACAACCTGTGCAATAGCAGACAGGCTTCTGAGGTGAAAGTTTCTTTCATCTTTTGTCCCCATAAGAACAAACACTGTAGTAATATTTGTCGCACTATCAGAAAACTTAATTCCGTCTTTGCATCTAGCAAGAAGTATAACAAATTTCTTTTCACCCTCTATAATAATATGAGGTATTGCAAGCGTAGAACTAAGAACTGTAGAGCTTTCCTTTTCCCGCTTCATCAGCTTACTCTTAATAATGTCTTTATCAATATTAAGTTTATCGGAAAGTTTACTGCTAGCTGAGTCGAAAAAACTTTCCAAGTCTGTAGCTTTGTCGATATCCATAACAACTGAGTTTACAATAATATCATCAAATCTATCTGTTACAATTTCATCCCGTTCTCTAATGATTTCTTTCAATTCTATTTCCAATGATCTATCTGTAAGATCCTTATCTGTGATCCTTTCAATCAGATGCAATAATGCAAATTCTCTATTGGATCGAATTCTTCCATAAAACCAGTACGCAAAAAAACCACCAATGACAAGTATCCCGCTTGATATCAAGGCTGGAGCACCCATTTCAAAAATAAGAAACCCGGAACCAAGCACACCAACGATCTGAACCCATGGATAAAGAGGTGAACGAAACTTTGGTCGATAGTTTTGTAAATTACTCTCTCTTAAAATAACTACACACAAACAGGAAAAGATAAAAGTTAGAAAGAGAACTGTCGAAGCTGCTTTTATTAATACATCCAAGCGTAAAAACAGTGAGCCCGCAATAAAAACCGTACTAACGGTTAAAGCCACATGTGGCGTTTTAAATTTTTTATTAATTTTCATTAATATAGAAGGCATTAATTTGTCGCGTCCAAGCGCTAAAGGATATCTTGCTGATGCCATAATTCCGGCATTAGCTGTTGAGACAAAGGCAAAGATAGCCGCAACACCTAATATTATTCTGCCAGGGGTGCCCCAAAACACACTTGCTCCGTCCGAAATTGGAGTAAGAGAACCACTGAGAACCGAGCCTCTTAAAACACCTGAAGTAACAAAAATAACAAAAATATACAATATACTGACAATAAGCAGTGCAAATATCATTGCAAGAGGAATAGTTTTAGCCGGATTTTTTACTTCCTCCGCGACGCTGGCCACTTTTAAAAGTCCGCCGAATGATACAAAAACCAAACCGGCAGTAGTAAATACAGAAGTTATACCGTTAGGCATAAAATTTTCAATATTTTCTGACTGGACATACGGTAAACCAGCAAAGATGTAAACAATTAAAATAGCAAACATTCCAAAAACCAGTACGACCTGTAATTTACTCGCCTCTTTTATCCCTATAATGTTTATCAACAGAAAAATA
The DNA here is from genome assembly GCA_964625675.1 of uncultured Victivallales bacterium. Taxonomy (GTDB): domain Bacteria; phylum Verrucomicrobiota; class Lentisphaeria; order Victivallales; family GWF2-38-69. Next base: position 2,124 of record CAZVCD010000209.1, read on the forward strand.
GCACAAAGAACCAAACCTATAATTCTAATATCAACATCAACAATTAAGTTGACAAAAGCAGACATACCGACTAAAGCGAAAGATGTTTTCATGCAAAGAGAAAACCATGTAAGTATTCCATCTACAGTACCAACTGCAGGCCCCATCGTTCTTGTTACATAAAAATAAGTGCCGCCCGCCTTAGGCATTGCCGAAGCAAGTTCCGCCTGGCTTAGCATGCCAGTCAAAGCCAGGAGTGCAGCAAAAAAATACGAAACAACCATTGCGGGTCCGGCCTGTATAAATGCAAGCCCGGGTAAGACAAAGAGGCCTGAACTTATCATAGCACCAGAAGCAATACAAAACACATCAAGTAGAGTTAATTCTCGTTTTAAATCCATCGAATAACACCTCTCTTAATTCCTTTACGGTAGTTTCACCAGTATATGTTCCTGATTTCCTTTAGGGCCTAATATCGGCGACTTTATCACGTCTAATTTAGACCAGCCCAATTCTTTTTCAACAAAAGATTTCACTTTAAAAATACAATCATTAATTACATTTTCATTTCTAACAACACCACCTCTTTCAATAAAGCCCCGTTCCGCCTCAAATTGCGGTTTGATTAAAATAAAAGCCCATGAACATGGTAGTAAAACTTTATTCACAGCAGACAGTATTTTAGTAACAGAGATAAAAGACACATCCATGGTCAAAACATCAACCTTTTCAGGAATAGTATTTTCACAGAAATACCTGGCATTTATCTTTTCCATACAGATAACTCTTGGATCCTGGCGTAATCGTAAATGCAGATGCCCGTGTCCAACATCAACCGCATACACTTTTACAGCACCTCTTTGTAACATTAAATCAGTAAAACCACCAGTAGAAGCACCAATATCCACTGCTTTTTTACCTGTAAGGTCTGGGAGATATTTATCTATTGCAGGAAGAAGTTTAAATGCCCCTCTGCTTACATATTGACAAGGTTTATCCAAAGTAAACACTGTTTTTTCAGAAAACATGTCTGATGGTTTCTGTATCACAAAATCATTGCCGATTCTAACAAGCCCGGCCATGATTTTCTTACGCGCCTCTTCTATGCTGTCGCACAAACTATTTTTAAGAAGAAGTATATCTACTCTGCTTTTTTTCTGTTTAGCCATAAAATCTCTCTACAGTAGAATTTACAGTCCCCCATGCTAAGTTCCCCTCCTCGGAGGGGAATAAGGGGTGGGTTTTTTATTATTCAGCATCCCTCTTCGGCTCGAGCTAGAGTTAACTGTCCTCTTCTCTAACAGCACTCAGTAACAGCCGTTTTCTCTCTTTCCACTGGTATATGAACCAGAGAAAGCCTATTACGCTAATAATACCGCATATTAATATAAACACATTTCCATATTTTGTGTAAAAAGTCAGCGAAGGATTTTTCTGTATCTTTACATTAAAAGTAGCAGCTCCGGCGCCCCTTTTGGTTGGATCAGGAATCATCTGTCCGGTTTTACTATTGATTTTATGAAATATGCTGTCTGTTATAGCTCCGGTAGGCTGTACAACACAAGTACCCGCACAATTCCCGACCCTAACCATAGTTCTGCCGTTTTCAATAGCACGAAATACGGCTTGTGCCAAATGCTGTTCCGGTTCATCACTGGTCGGATACCACGCATCATTTGTAATTAATATCAGTAGGTTTGCCCCAGCCAGCACATGATCTCTAGCTATTTCAGGGTAAACGTCTTCATAACATATTAGAACTGCACCGCGCACTTCTTTCTTAAGATCAAAAATAGTGTTATTAGTGCCCTCAGATAAAGACCGCCCCATACCAAACGTTCTCTTTATCCAGGGATAGACATAGTTAAAAGGAAAAAGGCTTTCAAATGGAGTATATTCGCCCCAAGGTATAATATGTATTTTATTATACTTATCAATAACTTTGCCATTTCCATCTATATACAAAGCACTGTTATATAATGGTATTTCTTTATTTTTTCCGGCCTCCCCAAAACCAAAATCAGTCGTTCCAAGCAATATTGGTACATGATATTTATTTAATAAACGACCAAGCTCTGATCTATATTTTTCACTGAGATATCCTCCACCTCTCAACGGCTGTGGAACAGCAGATTCCGGCCAGACCAAAACATCAGGATCAAATAACAAAATATCATTTGAATATTTAGTGTAAATATCTAACGCATTAATAGCCTGCTGTTCATTGTATATCCTGCACTGAGATATATTTCCTTCTACAACTGCCGTCTTAAGATTAACTGCTCCTTTTTCTTCATTCTGATACTTACTAATCTGCATCACGCCGAACATAAAAGTAAATGCAATTAAGAGCAGAGCTAAATACAAAGAAACAGGACGCATTCCTTTTTTATCCGGATTCCTAATTATTGAATAATACCTTAGTATAGCGTCACCAAAAGCAATATTAAAAAATACTACTAAAAAGCTTATACCGTATACACCTGTATATGAAGCAATTTGAATGATCGGATATTCTTTCCATTGACTGATAGCAAGCAGGTTCCACGGAAAACCGGTAAATATCCAAGTTCTGATCCATTCAATAACGCACCACCATGAAGCCAAAAATAATGCTAATAGACATTCTTGAAAATAAAAATTATGCTTTTTATAGTAATTTTTAACTGATTCAAAACCATCAAGCTGAATCTTTACTGGAACAAATAGGTTTTTTCTAGCAACAGGCACTGTCATCGCCCAAAAAGCATAAAAACATGCTAAAAACAAAGAAAAAACATATGGAATAAACGGTTCAATTTCTCTTAGCCAGAAGCAGGAAGCAATACTCCATGCATACCCCCAAACATATCCTCCAAGCCAAGCTTTGCGCCAACTTAAATCTTTAACTAAAAAATAAAGAGGAACTAATCCTATCCAGGCAACTAGATAATAATCAAATGATGGAAACGCATAAATTAAAAGCAATCCAAAAACAAAGAGAGCTACATAGCGCAAAAAAGAAATCCACCGGCTTACTTTAACAGCTTCATTATTAACCATT
>CAZVCD010000210.1:0-5071 GCA_964625675.1 uncultured Victivallales bacterium
ATTATCTGGGGTATCACGGCCGAGATAATTCATGAAGTTTTAAGTAAATATTAAAAGCCTAAATCCGGCTGAACTATACCCCACTCGCTATCATTGTCTGAGTCACTATTCTCTACGGGAGCAGCAGTTGATTTGTTTTGTACATCCTTTGGTATAGAATTACTCTGCTTTTCCTCTGTTTTTTGCTTTGTCTTTACTTTCTTTTCTGTATCCAAGTTAGCTTCAACAGCCTCTGTATTGCTGTTTGTGATTTTTTCAGTAACTTCATTCTTCCTCAAAGCTTCCGCAGGTTCATTATTTTTTTTTGAAGTTTTTTTCTTCTTTATCTTTTTATTTTGGATAACAGGGGAAGGTTCTGCTTTTTCTGTCATAGATACTTTATTAGAAGGTTTCAAATCCGACACTGGAGGTTCTTCCGTGTTGGTGTTATTTTCACTTACTATTTTAATTTTTTCTTCTGACGCCTTACCCTTATCATTATTTTTTTTATCAACAGGAACAACTATTTCCTGCTCTTTTTGTTCAACATCAACACTTGAAATATCAATTGAAGATGTTTTTTCTATAGGTGTTTTAGCTTTATTGTTCAATAAGGATTCATTAATGGGCACCGCAGTATTGCCGTCTACTGGCGGTTCATCAGGTAAATTTATCTCTTCCACCTGTCCTTTAAAACGGAACTTGATTATTTTTCTATCAGTAAATCTAAACCCTCTGGCTCCGGGGCTACGCATCTGAACCTTTGAAAAATCTAGTTCAAGAGACTCCTTTACCTTTCTACCGGTTTTTTCCAGTACACACTCGTACAAAGACCTTTCCCGTACAGTAATAAGTTCAAGCTGACATCCCTTTGGTATGATCAGATATTCTTTATCTCTTATAAATTTATTTACAATGCAGCGTTTGACATAATAAACATTTTTCTTTTTATTTTTATAAATGACAGAAAAAATACTATTCTTATTATACTTATTAAAATAATACAATCTGCCTATATATATTTTCTGAGGGATATTAATTATTTTATACTGTCCATTTTTCTCAATACAATGTAAATAATCAAATTCATTGCATGTTACTGCATCATCACTTCTAATAGATGTTCCAATGTAACAGTTTCTTCTGTCCCATCCAACCTTTATGTTATTAAGAGCGGCAGCACGTTTATCCACTTTCTCGAATTCTTCTATCTCCGTTCGACGTGGGAAGTTTACTGCAAACCGTTCTATTAGACTTTTTATATATTTAATACTATAAAGTATTATTGAGTTAAGATTTTTTTCGGTTTTTTCTATTGCCTTAAGAATATCATCAATATCTTTTTTGTTCCTGTTCATATCAAATCTGGAAATACGTCTAATGGGTATTGCAAGGAGGCGCTCAATATCTTTGTCTGTAACTTCTCTTTTTAATAGATTTTTAAACTTGTTTAATCCCTTGCGCACTTCATCTAAAACTAGTTTATAAGTCTGACATTCTTCTATTCTCTTATATATCCGGTTTTCAATAAATATTCTTTCTAAAGTTTTTTCGTGATATTTCTCATTTAGTTTGTCTAACTCTATTTGTAATTCTCTGCGCAAATATTCAACAAGGCATTCTGTATTATACTTTAACACATCACTAACAGTCATTATGGCAGGTCTATTCTCCCTGATAACAAGCAGGCTTGGAGATATAGACATTGAGCAATCAGTATAAGCATACAATAACTTAAGGGTTTTTTCCGGTTTATACCCGCGAGCAGGTACAATTTCTATCTCAACATTTTCCGCTGTATAATCATTGATAGAAGTTACTTTTAGTTTATTTTTAGTTACTGCTTTTTCTATGGATGCTATCAGCTTTTCTGTGGTAGTCATAGCTGGTAATTCGCGAATTATAAGTTTTCTACCTTCTATGTCAACTTTGGCCCGCAAGGTTATTTTTCCATTTCCGTCTTCATACTCGGAAACATTCATTATTCCTCCCTGCAGAAAATCAGGAAAAAGCTCAAATGATTTATTCTTTAATATCGCTATCTGTGCCTCAAGCAGTTCTTTGAAGTTATGAGACAAGATAGAAGTGGTCATACCCGGTGCAATCCCCTCTTGCCCGGACATCAACAATGCTGGAACTTTTGCAGGGAAAAAAAGTGGTTCTTTATTGCGACCATCGTAAGAAGCTATAAAATCTGTAATGTCAGGATTAAAAAGAACTTCTCTTGCCAAAGGTGTAAGTCTAGCCTCAATATAACGCGCTGCTGCAGGCGAATCCCCTGTTAAAATATTACCAAAATTCCCCTGTCTTTCTATAAAATGCTCTTTGTTGGCAAGATGCACTAAAGCCATATAAATAGAGGCGTCACCGTGAGGATGATACTGCATAGTATGGCCTACAATATTTGCCACTTTATTAAACTTACCATCATCCATTTTGTACATGGACCACAGTATACGCCTCTGAACAGGTTTCATCCCATCGTTAACGTGTGGAATAGCGCGTTCTTTTATTACATAAGAGGCATATTCAAGGTAGTTACTGCTTATAAGACGTCTAAGATGTGTGTTGGTATTTTCAGTAACAGCAAGTGCTGTATCATCATCCAAACCTTCATTCTCTTCTATATATTCAGCTGAGATAGAAGTAGCACTTTCCTCTGTAGCGTCTGATTCGATTATATCAGGCTTATTTAAAATAGTCTCTTCTATATTGTCTTTGTTATTATCTTCTATATCCATTTCTATCTCTTTACGATCTTTAACGATTAGTGTTTGTTCAAGATAAATTTTCCCAGTTATTCAACGGCCAGCCCCGTCGGATGACTGGGGGACTTGTGTTTTTGTCTTATTTCTTCTGCTTGGAATCACTATTACATTGACTATTAATAATCTGAAAAGCAAATTCCTGTACACTTAAATCAAATTTTCCATTATATAATCCCTTCGTTCCGAAGTATTTTTACCCATGTAAAATTCGAGCATTTCCGGGACATCACGCATATAATCAACATTTACATTTATCAACCGAATATCTTCTCCGATAAACTGCCCAAATTCTTTCGGAGAGATTTCACCCAGGCCTTTAAAACGTGTAACCTCTACACCTTTAAGACCCAACTCATCCACTGCATTATCACGTTCTTCCTCATCATAACAGTAAATGGTTTTCTTTTTATTTCTGACTCTAAACAGCGGTGTTTCTAATATATAAAGATGACCAGACAACACCAACTGCTCAAAAAATGTCAAAAAATAAGTAATCAGCAGATTACGTATATGTAAGCCATCCACATCAGAATCAGTAGCAATAACTACTTTATCATAGCGCAAGTCTTCTACATCTTCTTCTATATTTAAAGCCTGCATTATATAATAAAGTTCTTCATTTTTGTAAACCTTGTCAAATGACTCACCAAAACAGTTTAAAGGCTTCCCTCTGAGCGAGAATATAGCCTGTTTAAAAACATCGCGACAGCTTACAATGGAACCGGCAGCTGACTGTCCCTCTGTTAAAAATAGCATGGTGTTTTCACCCCTATCCCCTTTATCATTCAAATGATGCTTACAATCTTTAAGCTTAGGGATTTTTAGAGTCATTCTCTTTGCTTTTTCTTTAGACTGTTTTTTTACTGCCTGTATTTCTCTTCTGACCTTCTCATTATGGGTTATTTTTTCAAGCAGGATTTCTGCTGCATCAGTATGTTTGTGTAGATAATCAACTACGGCTTGTTTGACCGTCCCGACTATCCAGCCTTTTATATCAGTATTACCAAGCTTATTTTTTGTCTGTGATTCAAATATCGGTTCTTTGAGTTTTACTGCGATAGAACCCACTATTCCGTCGCGAACATCTGCTCCCTGATATGATTTACCCGCATATTCGTTCACACCTTTAAGTATGCCTTCTCTGAAGGCAGATAAGTGTGTACCACCGTCGTTTGTATACTGACCGTTTACAAACGAGTAATGGTTCTCTCCATAGTTAGTAGAATGGCTAAACGCAAACTCTAAAGTTTTATCCCTATAGTAAATAACATCGTACTGTTTTTCATCACCAATCTCTGAATTTATGAGATCTTTAAGGCCATTTTTCGAATAAAACCGTTCGTCGTTAAGATATAAAGACAAACCGCTGTTTAGGTATGCATACATCCACAAACGCCTTTTGACATACTCCATATCAAATGCATATTTATGAAACATCTCCGTTGAAGGAGTAAAAACGACTTTAGTTCCGTTTTTTTCTGTAGTTTTACCACTGTTTTTAGATTTCAGTTTACCATTGCTAAAATAGGCTTCAAAAAACTCCCCTTCTCTATGGGATGTAACAATAAAAGATTCAGACAGTGCGTTTACAGCCTTTGTGCCCACACCGTTTAAACCAACTGAAAATTGAAAAATCTCATCATTAAATTTACCACCGGTATTAATTATAGACACACAGTCAACAACCTTACCCAAAGGAATTCCACGCCCGTAATCTCTAATTATTGCCTGAGTCTCGTTAAATTCAATATCGATACGGCGCCCGGCGCCCATTATAAATTCATCTACACTGTTGTCTACAATCTCTTTAAGCAGTACATATATACCATCATCTGGATGCGCTCCATTACCCATTCTTCCAATATACATACCAGGGCGGGTTCGGATATGATCCAGAGAACTTAATGTTTTTATTTTGTCTTCGGTATATTGATGTTTCTGTGTCATTTTCTTTCCAAATACAGTAGAATTACAGGATCGTTTCAGTTGGCCTTGTTAGGGGTATCCGATCTTCTAATATAATATATATTACACCCAAAGCGAAATAATTTTCGGGGATTTATAAAAAAAATTGATAATAAATATCTCGCAAAAAACCAAAGATAAAAAAACCTTCGGTATACATAATTAAATACGCAACTAAAATTTTATTTATTTTTATGCGCAATCTAGGAAATAATCAAATATCAAAAGGGAAACAAAAGCCTGCTCTACCTGTATAGTCTAGATAAAGAAGGAAGAGCGAAGGATGGTGGCAAGGGGCAGAATCGAACTGCCGACACAAGGATTTTCAGTCCTCTGCTCTACCAACTGAGCTACCCCGC
>CAZVCD010000211.1:0-5033 GCA_964625675.1 uncultured Victivallales bacterium
GTGGTGGCTGGAAAAGAAAACCTGGTTCAATTGGACAATGTGAATCTCCGGCCCACGTTGACAAAGGCAAAAAAATGCCGGGGCAAATGGGGAATTGTCGTCGTACTATTCAGAACTTGAAAATAATGCGTGTCGTTAAAGAGGAGAACCTTCTTTATATAAAAGGAGCCATACCGGGTCCTAACGGGGGTATTGTTATAGTACGTTCCGCTAAAAAGAAACCGTTAGCGAAACAAGGATAATTGAATTATGGAAAAAAATATTCAGATAGTTAACAAAGAGGGTAGCCCCGTTGGAGAGTTCATTGTAGAAGATAAATGGGTTGAACTAGAAAAAGGGGAACAGGCCGTTCACGATGTAGTTGTTGCTTATCGTGCTGCTTTACGTGCAGGTACAGCTTCAACTAAAGGTCGTTCTGAAATAAAAGGCGGCGGCGCTAAACCTTATCGTCAAAAAGGTACAGGTAGAGCCAGAGCCGGTACACCAACTAGTCCTGTTTGGAGTGGTGGTGGTGTTGCTTTCGGGCCTAAACCTCGTGTTTTTTATAAAAAAGTTAATAAAAAAGTTCGTCAACTTGCACTGAAAAGAGTATTTTCAGAAAAGTTGAGTGAGTCATCAGTTCATATTATTGATAGTCTTGAATTTTCTGATCACAAAACAAAAAATACTGTTGAGTTAATGAAAAACTTAAAACTTAGCAAAAAAGTTTTGATGGTTGTAAAAGATTATGATGAGAATGCACTTTTAGCAACTGGAAATATTCCAAACCTTCTTTTGATGAAAGCTGGATCTGTAAATGTATATCAGTTGTTACATTATTGTAATGTACTGTTTTCAGAAGAAGCAATCAAAGAATTTGTTGGCAGGCTGTAAGAGGAAGGTATAATAAAATGTGGAATCCATATTCAGTTATTGAAAACATACTTATGACAGAAAAAAGTATGGAACTTAAAGATGAAAATAAATATATCTTTAAAGTTAGCAAAGCTGCAACTAAAATTGATATTGCACGTGCTGTTGAAGACATTTACGATGTAAAAGTTAAAAATGTAAATGTCTTAAACCGTAAAGGTAAACCGAAAAGAATGGGACGCAGATCTCTTAAAATGGGACTTACTGCATCAACAAGACGCGCGGTTGTTACTCTATCAGAAGGCAGCATTGAAGTATTGTAAAATAATAAGTTAAAGGTGAATAACAATGGCTCTTAAAAAATATAGTGCAAGAACTCCAAGTCGTCGTCAGATGACTGTTTTGGATTTTGCCGAGATTACTTCCACCACACCGGAAAAATCTCTTGTAAAAGGCAAAAGCAATACGGGGGCACGCAATAATCAAGGTCGCATTACTACTCGCTTCAGAGGCGGGGGCAACAAACGCAGATATCGTATGATTGATTTTAAAAGGGATAAATTTGGTATCCCAGGTAAAGTTAAATCAATAGAATACGATCCAAACCGTAGTTCCAATATTGCTTTAATAGCTTATGCAGATGGTGAAAAACGTTATATCATAGCACCTCTCAAGTTGGAAGTAAATTCAACTGTTATGAGTGGTGATGAAGCTGAAATAAAACCTGGCAATGCAAAAAAAATTAAAAATATACCTGTTGGTGTAAATATTCATAATATTGAATTACATCCGGGTGGCGGCGCTAAACTGGCAAGATCTGCTGGTCAGGTTGCTGTTGTGCGTGCAAAAGAAGATAAGTATGCTCAGGTAAAACTTCCAAGCGGCGAAATCAGAATGATTAACGTTGAATGCATGGCAACAATAGGCCAGGTAGGTAACATCGAAAAGATGAAAGTTACTCTAGGTAAAGCAGGGAAAAAACGCTATATGGGAAAACGTCCTCATGTTAGAGGTGTAGCGATGAACCCAGTTGACCATCCAATGGGTGGTGGTGAAGGTAAAACAAGCGGTGGTGGACATCCGCAATCACCTTGGGGACAGCTTTCCAAGGGCAAGAAAACAAGGAAGAAGAAAAAAGCTTCCAGTAAATTTATTGTTGAAAGACGGAGGAAAAGATAATGCCTAGGTCAGTAAAAAAAGGCCCTTTTGTTGATGGACATCTTGCAAAAAAAGTTGAAAAGATGAATAGAAGCGGTATGAAGCGCCCAATTAAAACTTGGTCAAGAAGATCAATGATTATGCCTGACTTTGTTGGACATACTTTCAATGTTCACAATGGCAAAGAATTTATAGGTGTATTTGTTACTGAGAATATGGTTGGTCATAAACTTGGTGAATTTTCTGTTACCCGTCGTTTCAAACTCCACGGTGTAATAAGCGGTAAATAATTTTATTTACTATTTTATATATTTAAAGCTCACTGGATAAAATTCAGTGAGCTTTTTATTTTTATTTTTTCCCAAAATTTTCTCTGAACTCTGAAAAAGTATTATTTTCGATGGCATCTCGTATTTGTTTCATAAGGTTTAGGAAATAGTGAAGATTGTGAGTTGATAACAGTCGCATGCCTAATATTTCGCCTACGTTGAATAGATGTCTTATATAAGCGCGGGTGTAATTTTTACAGGCATAACAGTTGCAGTTTTCATCAATTGGAGAAAAATCTTCTTTAAAACGTCCGGCTTTAAGTGGTATATTTGTTCCGTTGCTGAGGAAGGCACTGCCGTGTCGCGCTAAACGTGTCGGCATAACACAGTCAAACATATCTATACCGCGTGCAACAGATTCGATTATTTGTTTTGGTGTTCCGGCACCCATCAGATACCTTGGTTTATCTTTTGGAAGGTGCGGAACAACCCAGTCCAGGCATTCAAACATTTTATCTTCCGGTTCGCCTACACTTAAACCGCCGATGGCATATCCTTCAAAACCGATTTTTACCAGTTCTTTCGCTGATTTTTCTCTTAAGTCTTTATATGTAGATCCCTGAACAATGCCGAATAAATTTTGATGTTCCTGAAGTTTTTGCTCTCTGGAAGTTTTTTCCCATCTCAAGGTGGTATCAAGTGACTTTACAGCCTTTTCATAGGAACACGGATACGGTGTACATTCATCAAAAGCCATAACAATATCCGAACCTAAAGCCTTTTGAATTGCCATTGATTCTTTTGGCCCCAGAAAAAAACGTGTTCCGTCAATATGTGATGCAAACTCAACCCCGTCGGGTTTCATTTTTCTAAGAGACGTTAAACTGAATACTTGAAAACCACCACTGTCTGTTAAAATTGGCTTATCCCAGTTCATAAATTTGTGAAGTCCACCGGCTTTTTCGATAATATCAGTTCCGGGTCTAAGGTATAAGTGGTAAGTGTTTCCGAGTATAATTTCGGCGTTAAGTTCTTTAAGCTCATCCGGAGTCATTGCTTTAACTGTTCCGCGAGTACCTACAGGCATAAAAATAGGTGTATTTATTTTCCCATGTGCTGTTTCCAGTATTCCACGGCGTGCGGAAGTTTTTTCTGATTTATGTAATACGTCAAATTTCATAAGTTAGCTTTCAAGTGTTGAATAAGTCTTATAGGCCATATAGATCCTATTTTAAAGAAAACGTTACTATATATTGAAATAAAAATTATTGAAACTATATTTTACATTCACTTCAATAATAATATATAAATTACAGGTTGTTTTGTATGAGTTATTCTATTCTGTTCTCATATGCGTTGATAGTTTTTGGTCTTTGTTTTGGAATATTGGCAGTATATACTTTTTTTAGTATGGTTCAGGAGAATATTTCTAGAAATGAGAAAATTCCCAGAAATTTTATATTTGGAGCTATTTTTGCCATAATTGATATTGCATGGTGTGTTCCTCAGGCATTAACTATATTTTCTCCCGGCTCTTCTTCCTGGATTTTTCCTGCAGCAATAATAGCCTTGGTAATAGGCTGCTGTTTCCTAGATTATTTATTTGCGCGTGCTTTGGCTGGTTTTTTAATACTATTAAGCCATTACTTTCTCCTGGAATCATTTGCTGCTGATATTTCGTATATGTGGCTATTTTCAATAGCCTGTTATACAATGGGAACTTTTGCTATCGTTATAGGCGGGATACCTCATATATTGAGGGATTTAATAAGAAACATTTCATTAAATAAATCCTGGCGTGTTAGTTTTACAATCATATTTGTTTTCTATTTTTTGCTTGGGGTAATTACCGGCGTATCTATACTTAGCACCTAACGGTCGATCATGATCAGGACCACGCTCACGACTATGATTAAGAAAGAAAATATCGTTGTCTTTGTCATAATCGTGATCATGATTCGTTTTTTTGAAACTTCTATACTTTATAAATAGAATGAATTTTTATGTTGTTGGAAAAGCCGCTTGAAAAAATAAAATCATACTGTGAACAGTGTGGTGTGGTTAATATAGAAAAATTTATAGATGACTGTTCTATTTTGAAAGAAGTTTTACTCTCTGAAAATAAAAAATATAATCTTACCCGTATTAGAGAGGACAGTGATTATTGGAATAAACATATAGCTGACTCATTATCTATCACACGATTTTTTCCAGAATTGAAAGAAAAACATTTAAAGCTCGCTGATGTTGGATGCGGGGCAGGGTTTCCTTCTCTTGTACTGGCTATTGCTTTTAAAAATCTAAAAATTACGGCTATTGATTCAATACAGAAAAAAACAAATTTTGTTGAATTTGCGGCACAACAGCTTGGATTAGAGAACTTAAGTGTGACTTGGGGAAGAGCAAGAGAATTGAAAATTGTCGGTGAATACGATTATGTTACTGCCAGAGCTGTTGCAGAGCCTATCAAGATATTTAAAGAATGCAGAAAGTTTTTAAATAAGACCGGTAAAATTGTTGTATATCAAACACCAAAAACAGAAACTGCCCCAATCGATATATTGAACAAGTGGACATCTAAATATCCATACACTTGGGAAAAAAGCAGTGAACTTTTATTGCCGGGTGGGGATAAAAGGATATTTATATATGCGCTTCCTATTAGCTAGACCCCGCCTGAAAAGTACATCCGGGCTTAGTTAGTGTCTGTGCTGAAAGCACATAAAGTTTTAAGTTTTAGGTGTTAAGGTTTAA
>CAZVCD010000212.1:0-5023 GCA_964625675.1 uncultured Victivallales bacterium
ATTCATCAGGTATTACCTGTTCAGCCTCATTTCTGACATTATTTATAATTTTATCCAGTAAAGTTTTATCCATATTCTTATGCCCCCTTGCTGTCTTTAAACGGTACCTGTTTATCTTCATCAAACGACATACCTTTAAAAGCTCTATCCAGTGCCTCACGCTTGTATTCATCTAATATTGGCGTATAAATCCGGTCGGTAATAGAACTGTCCTTGTGCCCAAGGATTTTTGATACTGTTTTCAGGTCCGCCCCACTCATAAGCAGCATTGCGCCTAAACTTCTTCGTATGTCATGGATTCTCAAATTACTTAATTTAGCTTCTTTTAGAAGTTTAACCCACTGTTTTTTAGGTTCGACTATAGGTCTGTCAGGATAAACAGGAGAAGGGAAAACATGTTTTGAATGTTTGCCTATTTGCTTATATCTTGTGCTGACAATATCAAAGGCTTCACCCTGTAGTGGTACAGTATGATATTCTTTATTCTTGGTATCTTCAGGATTCAAGACCCATGTTTTAGTCTCAAAGTTAATGCTGGCAAAGCGCATGCTGAGTACATTGTTCTTTCTCTGTCCTGTATATAACAACATCTTAAATATGTCGCTGTACATGGCCTGAAATGGTAGGTGTTCCCATTTATTCAGTACATCAAGAAATCTTTTTAGTTCAAGATTATTTAATATTCTCTGTCTGGCATGTTCTTTATATTTTTTAACACCAACACATGGATTATCCAATTTTATTTTTAACTCTCTTATAGCATAGTTAAATAAAACTGACATGAGCGCAAAGCACCTATTAGCTTGATATGGTGTTTCCCTTAAGGATTTATGGAAAATTTTAAATTTGGCATAGGTGATACTGCTTAATTTTTGATTTTTAAATGCCTTTAATGAACCGTTTATTTTTTGCCTATCAATATTAATGGTTTTCTTTTCTCTGTCTTTTTCACCTGCATACAGTTCAAATAATTCAGCAAGTGTTATTTCATTTTTTCCTTCATTCTTTTCTTTCAATAAATCAATACCATTTGCTATTTTAGTATTAAGTTCTGTGATCATGTCTCTGGCTTTTACTGCATCAACATCATTACTGGGAGCAAGTTTTATTTGAATAGACTTACCTTTAATCCATCTGACAAAATAATAAACTTTTGCTTTAGGAGTGGCGTATAAATATAAATGACTGCATTTGGTGTCACGATACATCACGCGCCCCTTTTCGGGGTGTGGTATAGACTTAATCAAAGTGTTCGTGAAATTTACTTTCTCGGTTGCCATATTTGCCTCCTAAAACATTTGATAGTTTCGCTGCTATCAAATGTATATCAAATTTTCGTGTAAAATTCTTTAAATGTTAATAAAGGATAATATAGTAGTAAGTAAGTGGAAGACAAGCAGTTTAACTAATATTGCTAAAAGTTAATAAAAGGTATTAAGTGAGGCTGATTGTAAGACTCTTAATCATTAGGTCCTGGGTTCGAATCCCCGTGGGCGCAACATTCTTAAAATCTTCACATTTAGATTCTTGCAATTAAATAAAATACATATTATTAAAGAATTAGAAAATCATTGGCTTATGTATGGCTTATGTGAGAAATAAATAATAAAGAAAAAATATTTATTTTCATTGCATAGATAATTCCTTTTTTGCTGTATTGAGATCATATCATTGATATTAAAAAAATTAAGTACTTATAAATCATCATCTAAAGTGTTTGATGATATCAATATTTCGTATATTGTAGTTTCTACAATAACACACTAATTAATGTGATGTTATACTTGATATTAACCTCAAATTAAATTTAAATAGACAAGAAATAATATCATTTTCTTGTAAACAATGGAAAACTATATAAAAATTGTTTTGCGGGAAATTCCTCTACCGGATTTAGAAAAAAATAATGTTTATATATCAGTGAACAAAATGTCTATATGACTAACACTGCTATCCCATAATCCGGAAATTTCATGTGCCGAAAACCAGCCGGGCATTTCTTTACTAGTTTTGTCTTTATAATAAATTTTAATTTTGTGCATGAGCACATCAAAACCGTTAGGAAGAACATGATTGGAACAGGAAGCATTAATCATATTGAATTTGTTTACTTCTTTTACCTGCAAGGGAGTTAACTCATTGCTTTGATATTTATCCATAATATCATGCATATTGCAGTTGTTATTGTCGCAGGACTGACAGTAACAGCTACAAATAAAAGACGTTATTTTTGCGTCTTGTTTAAATATTTTTAGATGTTTCATCTTATTCTTTTATGCAGGCTTCAGTTCATATTTGTATTCTTCGTTAGATAAATCTATGAATTTATAATTATAACCACATATCCAGTCTAAATGCACACCTTTAAACTGTTTGTTTGTTGCACCCAGCATTTTACGATATTCTTCTTCGGTGGTCTCTGCTTTATCTATTGTTTTCAAATTACGGTTAAACCAGTATTTGCTATCACCATCTACTTTATCCCTAAATGCCAGTAAACCGGTTTCATTAAAAATAAACTGAAATATTTCTCCGGTATCATTTATAAGGTGAAGAATTTTACGAACAAGGTCATTATTAGGATTAATAAAAAAATGATATTCTTTATAATTGTAAATTTTAATAGTAAAACGGATCATAGGACTTTTCGGATTATCTCCTAACAACTGATGTCCAAAGCTTAATCCGGCCTGAGTGAATTCATCAGGAATTAAAGCTTCGGGTTTCATTGCTATAAAGCCTCTCTGAACACCAAACTCTTCAAGTATGCCAATTGCAGCAGATGAATGATCTGCTGCAATGAATTCGCTTATAAAAAATTTATTAAATGTTAACGGCGATAAAAACTGCATGGTATATCTTTCTTTTTTTATACAACCTGGGGGGGCTGTTTTATAATTTGATTTTATTGTCCAGTCTTATTATTGTAATTATCTAAACTATAATATTTTGAGTATTTTTATCTGCATTTTTATAGTCAAACACTATGGTAAAAACTTTTAATCTTTCAGTTTTGGAATATTTTTCTGTAGCAGTCTGCCTGTTCTAAATTTTATAACGTTTCTTGCAGGAATAGTAACAATGTCCTGAGGTTTTTTGGGATTTCTCCCTACACGAGATTTTCTTTTCTGTATTTCAAAATTTCCGAAACCACGTATTTCAACACGATTCCCTTTAGATAGCTGTTCTATTAATTCCTCAAAGGTGGCATTTACTATTTTAAAAACTTCTTCCTGAGTATTATTTAACAGTTTCCCTGACACGGCAAGGCCTATATCTCTTTTTGTTATACTCATAACTTTAATTCCTTAACCTTATGTTTAGCTTCTAAATTTTTTTTATGCATTGTCTTTTTATTCATTGCTTAAATCCTTATCATATTTTATAACATGGGAATATAGTAATTTATATTTTTATATCAAGGTTTTTTAGAGGTATTAGGTTTGTTTAATTGAGAGAGTTTTTATATAGTAATATTCTGACTTTATAGGTGTTTATTAATTTTTCTACCGTAAAATTTACAGGCAATTACCCTAAGAGAATCTTAGGTACGAAATTCGAAAAATATTTTATTTTTATTAAAATCAGTTGAATTATATACATAATATATACATAATATGTTCATACAATAAAAAAATACGTGAGATTACATGAAAGATAAAAGATTTAAATCAAAATTAATCCCCTACTTTACAGAGCTGTATTACCTGAGAAACAAACATGGTTACACCTACAAAATGCTCTCAGAATACATGCAGAAAAAGTACAATATCAAAATTACAGATAAGTCAGTTTTAAACTTTTTAAAAGCTCGTGAAAACAAGGGAATAATACCGTCTAAAAGAAGTTTAATTAATCTTCTGAGGAAGGATGACGGCTCAGAAAATAAAATAAATATCAGTCAATCAGGGCAAAATAAACCGATAAGAAATGAGAACAAAAAAATACCAGAAGAACCAAAAACATCAAATAATAATGCAGGCAAGCTTGAAGATATTATGAAAGAATTAGGAATTAATTAATATAAAATAAAGAAAGTTTTTTATGAAAAATCTATTTAAAATGTTGTCACCTTTAGCTTTTCTTATCCTGTTATTTATAGTCTTACCTCTTGTGATCTGTTTCTTATGTATTGGAATCAGCTACCTGTTAAACTCCATTTTTCCTGTCATAGGCATTGATTTTTACTTTATAGGCTCAGCTTTAATATTATATGCAAATATTTTTGTTGTAGTCTACGGACTAAAGCCGAAACTAGAAGATAAAAATTTTCTTTGTGAAGACTGCTTAAGACCTATAGTAGAAAACGAATTAAATAATCCTCTATCAAGAGATGAAAGAAGACATCCAAAAAGTAAAAAAAGAAGAAAATAAAAAAGAAATATGTCTAAAAAAATGATAAACAGAAATTTAGAAAATGCTTTGATTCATAATAGGGAAATGGTTTTAAGTTTATATGAATATGAACTTAAAGAGTTAATATCTGAATTCAAAGAATCTCTCAAGAAAGATAATGATGATTATATCTTTGCTGTAACTGAACACGACAATGATGTAGCGATGGTTCTAATTGATAAACAGGGAAAAATATATATTAACGAGGATGCCAGAAATAAATTAAAAACTTTATGGAAAGAACCATATTTAAGTAATATGCAAAGACTAATTCCACAATTTGCAAAACAGTTAGTAAAAAACGAAATATCTGTAAATGGGGTAAAAGTTAAAAAAACAGGAAATAAATAATGACAGAAGCAACAAAAGAAAAAACATTAAATCTTCCACCAGCCGAAAGGCAGAAGATGAGCAAAATTTTATCAAGTCTAACACCTGAACAAATACAGTATTCTGTAAAATGGCTTGCCGACCAGAACCATTTAAAAAGAGATATTGAATTTGAAAAGCATTATGAGAGTATAGAAGAAAAATTAGCTTTTATTCAAAATAATAACAAAGAATTACTAAATAATGTAGATAAAAAAATGAATGATCTGGAACTTGTTGTAAAAGATAGAACAAGCAG
>CAZVCD010000213.1:0-5023 GCA_964625675.1 uncultured Victivallales bacterium
TTTAAAGCTCTCCGGATTTCCGGAGAGCTTTTTTGTTTTAGATCATAGAACCTTTTGACAATTTTAATTAAACTTATTTAACTAGATTTGCAATGGCTTTAATATATTCTGGAGTAGTTCCGCAGCATCCACCTATTAATGATGCACCTGAATCTATACATTCTTTTAGACCTTTAGCAAATTTATCAACAGGCATGTCAAAAATAGTTTTATTATCTATTAGTTTGGGTTTGCCGGCATTTGGCTGAGCGAGGAAAGGCAAAGAGGAATTCTCTTTATAAATTTTGATTAATTTTGCCATTTCAAATGGATCCAAATCACCACAGTTTGCTCCAAGGGCGTCAGCTCCGTTTTCAGTTAGCTGTATAGCACAGTCAGCGGCAGAGTTTCCCATAATCGTACGTCCGCCATTTGTAAGAGTAGAGAATGTGATAGAAACAAATACTGGTAGTTTTGATACGTTTTTACAGGCCTTTAAAGCGCAAATTGCTTCATTAAGGTCCATGATTGTTTCTATTAGAAAAAGGTCAACACCGCCTTTTTCAAGAACCCTGGCTTGCTCTTCATAATTTTTAATAAACTGCTGTTGGGTAAAAATCCCGAATGGTTCAAGCATGCAGCCAGTCGAACTTATGTCTCCTGCTACAAATGCGCCGGTTTTTGCTGCAGCTTTCTTTGCTATTTCGGCACCGGCTATATTTACTTTTTCAAAATCAATATCAACGCCATGTTCTTCAATATAGATACGATTCATAGTCAGTGTATTAGTGATAATAACATCTGAACCGTTTTCAAGGTATTTATTATGAACAGTGCTGACTGTATCAGGATTAAGTATATTATTCTGGCCTCCCATTTCGACACCCTGCTCTGCAAGTTGAGTCCCCATCGCACCGTCAAAGACTAATATTTTTCCACTTTTAATTAAATCCATTATATTCATGTTATTATTCCTTTATGCATAAAACTTTTGTACTCGCATCAATACATCAAAACCATCAAGTTCCAATACTTCTTTAAGGCATATCATTGCCGGATGATTTTCTTCAAGTAATCTGTACTTTCTTTTTACAGATCCAATTACCATATCAAGACCGTTTTTCATAGTCATTGTAAGAAATGCGCTTTCCAGGGAACTTTTTACTGGAAGTCCATCTTTGGTTTTTGGTGGCATCATAACAGTGAAATTGCTAAGTCCCACTGACATGTGAATACCTTTAAACATATCATCTGAATTGATTTTAGTTATAGAATCGATTGTTCTTTTAGTCATTCCCTGCATATCACTTGCTATTGGTGCAATACCTACATCAATAATGATATTGTCATTGTTTATATCAGTAATTTGTTTTACTTTTGATAACATTACTTTTGCAGTTTCATAAGTTTCTTCTACAGTAGTATTTTGAATAGCGGAACCATTTTCTTCTTTTTCAGATACCATAAGAATAGGGATGAATTTATAGTTCTTTAAAAGTTCATACATTTCAGCTCTTGATTGTGCAATAGAGTTGAGGATGGGGATATTGCCGTCAGATTTTTTAATATCATAAGCTTCCAAGCCTGCTTTAGCAGTCTCAAAATCCGGAGAATCAATTGCAAGAGGTTTGGATGTGACGCTCTGGATTGTTTTTATCATTTCAGCCATAAATTTCGGAGAATTACTCCCTACATTAACATCAATGTAGGCGGCCCCTTTATCCTCCTGTAGTTTAGCAAGATCTTTTAAACCATTTATATCATTACTCTCAAACAACTTATGTGTTGACGGAACAGAATCATTAATTGATTCGCCAATTATTCTAAGTCCATCCAGTGGCATATTTTTCTCCAGTGTATTTTAGTATATTAAAATTATTAAATATTTAAATCAATTTGCTTTCTTAAAAAAAGAGTCTAGAACTTGAACTGCCATATTTGCATCTTCACCATATCCGTCTGCATTAATTGAATTGGCAAATTCCTGGGTTACAGGTGCGCCTCCGACTATAACCTTAACACTATCATCGTTCTTTTTAAAGTAATCAACCACTTCTTTCATAAAAGGCATAGTGGTAGTAAGTAGAGCGCTGCACAATATTACTTTTGCTCCATTTTCAGCTGCTTTCACAAATTTCTGTAAATCACAGTTAGTTCCTAAATCATCTACAAGATATCCAGCACCGCCGACCATTGTTGCAACAAGGTTTTTTCCAATATCATGAATATCGCCTTTTACTGTACCTATAGCTACTTTGCCAAGTTTCTTATGGTTTGCTTCAGCGAGCAAAGGATCTAATAATTTTACACCGACCTTTACAGCATTTGCAGCCAATAGCAATTCGGGAACATAAGCTTCAAAGTTCGCAAATCTTTTTCCCATTTCACGCATGGCGGGAATCATCGTTTCATTTAATATATTTTCAGCCTTTTCTCCGGCATCAATCAAAGCCTGTACACTATTTTCAGTATCTAAAGGATTTCCAGCACAAATAGCATCAAACAACTGCTGATTTTTACCCATTTTCTATTCTCCTTACTTAAATATGTTCTCAAGTACTAATAACTATAAATCTGATAAAGCAAACATGGCAATGCCGGCAGCGACCGAAGCATTGAGAGAGCTTACTCTACCATGCTGTTTAAAAGCAACAACATAATCAGCTGTATTAAGAATAAACTGACCTACAGATTTATCTTCCCCGCCAATAACAAGTAAAAGCTTTTCTGGATTTGCCGTTTTGACTTCATTTATATCAGATTTACCGTCTTCATCCAGTGCTACAACAGTATAGCCATTCTCAATTGCTTTTTTTACATAGGCATTTTCAGAACGGTCATTTGCTATTTTTAGAAACTCTGTTGCCCCGGCAGACACTTTAACAACTGAAGGATAAACATTTGGTGTTCCTCTTCTGGACAAAAGAACAGAATTGAAACCTAATACTTCAGCGCTTCTTAGTATTGCTCCGAGATTATGCGGATCTTCAATATTATCCAGCAGCACAAGTTTACTTTCCGAAAACAATGATTCAAATGAAACATAAGGATATTTGCTAACATTTAAAACAACACCCTGATGTTTTTTAGTTCCGGATAAATTTATTAGAGATCCTTTATCAACATATTTAATAGGGATATCTTTGTTTTCAAGTTGAGTCAGTAGTTTTTTCAACCTGGGATTGTTTGATTTGAAAATATAAGCTTCAATGATTTTTCTTCGTTCCGCGGCAACTACTTCAAATGCCGGATTCATTCCATAAATATGTTCCATAAATATATATACCGTTTTTAAATTTTTAAATTTTAGTAAAAAAATTATTAATATCTGTATGGTGTTATAGTGATAACGCCATGCGCTCTAAAATATAGTTCTACATATGCATAAAAAAAGCCCTTCAGAGGGCTTTTGAGTATATTAATTAATAAACAAATAAATCTCTATGCTATTTTTAGAATGCTTATGCCAAAGACTGGCATATAGCAATAGCACTTGTTGCTACAATGTCATCATCAGAACAGCCGCGAGATAGGTCATTAATAGGATAGGCAAGTCCCTGTAAGGCTGGGCCTAAAGCTGCTGCTCCTGCCAAGCGTTCTATTAACTTGTAGCATGTATTTCCTACGTTAAGGTCAGGGAATATTAAAATATTAGCACTACCTTTAAGGGGACTGCCAGGACATTTAGACGCAGCAATAGCTGGTACCAGAGCGGCGTCAGCCTGAAGCTCTCCATCTACAATAATATCAAGTCCCTGTTCCGCTACTATTTTTTTAGTCATTTCAGCTGCCTCTCTAACTTTAACAACTAATGGATGATTTCCACCGCTTCCTTTTGTTGAGAAACAAATAAATGCTATTCGTGGTTGCGTTCCAATTAGTGATTTGTGTGTTTTAGCCGTTGCCAATGCAATATCTACAAGTGTTTCAGCATCAGGTTCCGGAACAACAGCGCCATCTGCAAATAAGATAGTAGTATCACCAGCAGGAGAGGGTGTAGCAAGATCCATAATAAAAGTACTGCTGGCAGATTTAATGCCCGGAGCAGTGCCAACTACAGTAAAGGCAGACCTTAACATATCACCTGTAGATGCAATACTGCCGGCTACCATAGCATCCACTTCGCCAAGCTTAGTCATCATGCAACCATAGAAAAGGCGATTTTTCATCAATTCTTTTGCTTTTTCAATAGAAATTTCTTTACCTTTTTTTGCACGTGATTCACGAAGCTCGGCTGCATAAGCATCAAGTTTTTCTGATGTGTGGGGATCAAGTACAGCAAATTTGCGTTCATTTATACCAGCTTCAGTACATGATTTATTGATTTCTTCTTCTGTGCCAAGAACTATTACAGCTTTAGCCACTTTCTGGTCTATTAGTTTATTTGCGGCTGAAACAACTCTGGGGTCATGTCCTTCAGGTAAAACTACGTTTTTTTTTGCCTGTCTTGCTTTTTCAAGTAATTTCTCAAGTATTGCCATTTTTCAAACTCCAATTTTTTATTATACCTAAGGTATTTTTTAATTTTAGTTTATTTGCGAAAACTTCACATTTAACTATTTTTATTATTTACCGAAAACTATTTCGCTTTGGGTACATAATGATCAAACATATTGACGATTAAAAACAATTATACTGAAACCAATCTCAGTCTATTTTTCCTGAGTAGTAGTTCTATGCTCTCTTTTGCAATCATTAACTCTTCATTTGTAGGCATAACGATGGCTTTCATGCTGCTGTCTGAGGTAGAAATAGTTGCTGCCTCACTGCCCATGCTTTTAGCATTTATTTCTTTATCAATAGTAATTCCCAATGAAGAAAGTTTTTCAAGTACCCTCAATCTAATTTCATCGCTGTGTTCACCAATACCGCCAGTAAAAACAATAGCATCTGCTCCATCAAGCAAGGCATTGTATGCGCCCGCATACTTAACTATTCTATTTACAAACAGGTTTATTGCAAGTTCTGACTGCTCGCTGCCTTTGGCTGCAGCCATCATGACATCACGACAATCGCTTGAATTAATACCAGCAACTCCTAATAG
>CAZVCD010000214.1:0-5022 GCA_964625675.1 uncultured Victivallales bacterium
AACAAAAAGCATAATAAACTTGCCTAGGGGAGTTTTAATCCAATTAATAACAGTTCTTGCATCTTTCATGGTTTTATATCCGCTATTTAGTGATTTAGTTAAAAAGTCTGTAAAGGTAGCTGTTTTTCTTCTGAACTATCGGTTGCACTGAATCACCAAGGCTCTTCAGATTTGATTTATTTGCAACTATAGATTTTTCAACATTTGATTTCTCATTCTTTTCAATATTATTTAATCGTTTTTGTAGTTCTAATATTAGTGTTTTGTCAGTACTTCTTAAATCAGTTAATTCAGTATTCAAATGTTCAATTTGAGACCCAAAATCATCTTTGATTTCTGTAAGATCATCAACGTACTGAATCTGTTGTTTGGATAGTTTATTTTGATAATCTGTTGCTGATTCCTTTATAATATCTTCATATTTGGTTTTTAATTCAGAAATTTCATCAAGGTATTCAGAATTGATCTTTTGAAGATTTTCAGAGTATTTAAGTTGTTCATCTCTCGAACAAACTCTCTGATTTTCAAGTTCATTATTAAACACCTGTCTGTCCTTTCGATTCTGTAACTTCAATTCTCCTGTTTTTTCCCAGTATTCTTTCTGAGTCTTTTTCAACCTTGTTTCTTTTTCTTCAATAAGTTCTGCATACTTATTCATTTTATCTAAGTGATCTGCCTTTAATTCATCAAGCTTGTCTGATAGACAATTAACCTTGCTGATAAGTTCAAGCCTTTGGTTCAGTATTACTGACTGTTCTGATACAGGAGTATTTTGAGCATGTAAAGCCAAAGAGCCGATAAGAAAAAAGGTTATAATTATAGGTAAATTTTTCATGAATAGAACCTTTCTATTTTAGTTTTTTAAGCTGATTCTGTATTTTTGTAAATTTTAGTTTGATTGTGTGTATTTCATGTTGTGTTACCGCTTTATCAAGCTCACGGTTCAGGTCTTTAATTTTCTGTTCAAGGATAAGCTTCTTCATAGCATTAGCATTGTTCGCTGTTGGATTTTTTACTGGATTATCTACAGCAAGAAGAACAAGAAAGTTATTATCCACAGATAGCCAGTTCTTACCTCCGTCAGGATTGCCTGTAATACAGAAATAAGCCTGTGTTGTTCCATTGGGAGGTATTACACCTGAAGCATCTGACAATGAAGAAAAATATAATTTTTCGCCACACCTAACCGCAATATTTCCAGTATCATATGTGATTTTTTTATCAGTTGAGTTTGTAAGAATTACCCAGAAAACAAGAGAATCAATATTATTAAACCTATAAACAGCATTAAGCTTGACTGAATATCCTTTATACTTGAATAGTTCATTCCTATGCTTATATTCAATATTAGCTACATTATCAGGAAACTGCTGTAAAAGTAATGGGTAAATCTTGGCTTTATCAAGGGCTGAGACAAGAAGTGTAGGCCCTACCTTTGAATTCCCTTTACCATTTGATGAACTTAATGATGATTCACCTGTTTCAAATGTTACTGAATTATAGGCTTCATCTTTGGGTACACTCTTTACATTAATAACATAAATTTTTCTGTTATAAACAATGTTTAAAGATGCCTGTTGATCCGGTCTTATTGATTTAAGTGAAAAGTAATAGTTGCCTTCCTGATATTTCAGAAGGTAGGCTCCATTATTTTTTGCTTTTGACGGATTGCTTACAATATTTGATCCATAAATACCCTGTATTGCTGAAGGGAACATTACAGTTGTCACACTGCCCTCCAAAGAAATATTAAGTGTATAAACTATATTTGAATCAAGTATAAACTGCTTGATAGGCCCTGCATAAACGAAAGTTCCTAAAAAGCCAATAACTGTTATAAATAATAATTTCTTCATTTTTCTACCTTTTTCTGATTATACTATACTATTATCCATTGGAGTCGTTTTGAGACTGTATTTAACTACTGCAAGCGGAAGTCTGAGATTATTACCGAAGTCAGGATTTTTCAGCATTAATAAATTTAAAACAAAGTTCATGCCTTCCTGAAAGGCCTGTCCTCGGTAAGTACCGTTTCTTATTAACTGGCCTTTTACCTGACATATTACTCTTCTATCAGAAGTTCTTACGGCTTTTATTGATTTTATTTCAGCTTTCTGGTGTATAAGGCGTTTGGAAAATCTTGTAGAATCTTTGTTCAAATACTGTTTTACCTTTTCGATAGCACTGTTTGAAAAAGTCTGCCCAAGAAGTTCCTTGTTATCCAAGCCATTAGGATTTCTATCCAGGAAAGCAATAGCTGCGAGTTCAGCTATGTATTCATGCATTTTCAAAGCTTCTTTCATGCCAATTACGGGATCAACATGAAAGTCTCCAGAAGGATCCATTATAACAATGCTTTCTTTATTTTTTGTAGAAAAATATGTCATAAGAATTGGCTGGACTATTAATCCTACAACCATAACTGAGCAACCGAACATCCAGAACCTTGCAGCTTTCATATTATTGGCAAATAGTACAGCAGGATTAAACTTTCTGCTTTTTATCCCAGCATTTTTATCCAATGAATTAATATCTATATTTGGTTTTCTATTTATCATCTTATTTAAAAATTTAGTTTTCATTACTTGTCTTTACTCCCTTTATTTACAGTGGTTGCCCTGACGGGGTTACCTCTTAAGTCAATATTTACTTTTCTGTTCCCCATAGAATTTGAACCAGCACTGTTTCTAGAGCCAAACATTGAATTTCTAACAAAATTATTTACTCCCTTACCCGCATTAACTGTAGCATTCGCTATATGTTTCTGAGTATTAAACCCGTTCGTAGCTGCTGCTTTTCGTAAAGCTGCAGAACCAGCACCCATCATAGCAGTTTTTGTTACTGTATTTAATACAGCCTGACTTGGATCAGCTCCATTAATAAGTTTCATTACAATTATTGGGCCAAGCATATAAAACAGGATTGTACTAATAAGAAAAAACAGAGTTGTTACGATTGATCCGAAAATTGTTAACGGCAATCCTCCGGCTATAATAGAACTTCCGGCAACAAATGTAGCCGCTCCGGCTCCGGCAGCCGCTCCGCCAAAAGTAATAAGTCCCGCAATTAATCCCCAGGACTGAAACATCATTAGATCAGCAATATTAAGTCCGATTATCCACATCATTACACCAATTGACGTAATTAGAAACTTTGCTCCAATTGGCCGAGTATCTTCGGGCTTAAGAAATGCAATCATAATAGGAGAAAGAGCTATCAGAACATACTCAAGACATCTCTGCATGGTTAGCAGAAATTTTCTTAGTATTCTTGACATTCCAAATCCCAGATTGTAGAAAAACTTGGATATTTTAGCAGTAAAATTAAAGGTTGAATTTTCTCCCTCTATTGAGGCTTTACTCCATGTATCCATAGCTTTGTCAACTTGTACAGTAGCTTCTTTTGAAGCGTCATATATAGCATCAGTCCCTAGTAAGAGAAGCTTTGGATACCCCATTATTAATGCTACAATCATAAAAGTACCTACAATATTTTTCATCGTATCCAGAGAGGAGTTAACTGTGTAATTCTTTACTTGCCAAAGCCATCCAAAGAGAATTATAATAAATGCAATTGGCAGTAATACATTTCTGACATTTAGGGCAAAATCTAATCCATTGAAATCCATTATATCCTCCCAAATCACCATAGATTAATATTATTTCTGGCTAATGCTCTATCTTCCTGTTCACGAAGAGTATCATATGCATCATCATTAGTCATGTATTCTGAAGTATCTCTGTTCTGCATTTCCTGATACTCATAATTATTATCTTCAAGATAATTACGAACTGAGCTGTAAATTTTTTCTCTGTTCATTAAAACCTGAAGGTTTCTATATGAATTTCCCTCCTGATCCTCAAGCTGGTGAAGACTTTCTCTTACAACATCCATACCTTTTGCATAGGCAAACCTTTTATTTTCAGTGTTAGCTTTATCGTATTCATCCTGAAGTCTATCAAGCTCTTTTTGAAGGAACTGCTTTTTCTTTATATTTTCTTCTATCAGGTTATTATACTCATAGTATCCAGTAGCTAACTCCTGTAGGTTTTCATAGTGCTGTTCTGTAGAATTACCTGTAAACCTGTAAGTAACATTATCTACTTTTCCATAGGCTTTTTCAAAGTTTTTCCAAAGCCTTTTATCAGTCACAATAGCTTCAGGATTCTGATAGTAACGATTGCCGTAATAATCATATTTCCTTACAGCACTTTTAGTCCGTCCCAGAATCCCCACTAGCTTATGTGGATCTCCTTTATAGTTTTTTATTGTGTCTATTAGTCTGTTCTGCTCAATATTATTTTTATATAAATCCTGAAGTTTATTATAACGATCCATAGCATTCTGATATAGTTTAATACTTTGACTAAAAGCTTTTACAGCTTCCTGCGCCCTGTCAATTCCTTCAATAATATCATTAGTTGTTTGAGCTGCTATTAACGAATGAGTACCGCCATCAAGTACAGGCACGATAAATGCAGGTAGGTTTATTGTTACTAATGATGCAATAATTGTTATAACAGCAGTAATTAAATACCTTTTCATACATCTACCGTCCTTACTGTTATTGAGTGTGGAACAAATTTTACTCCGTTAACATTTGTGGGTGATTTTATTTTATAATACTTAACACTGTAATTTGAAGTATCCGTTTCTTTTTGTTGATTCTGTATAATCCAATACTGTCTTTTAACTGTATCCCCCATCCCAAGATCATAAGCCTTTTTTATATCATTGGTGGTGGAACACCCTGTTAATGCTATACCGGAAACAATGACAAAAAAGCCTGACACTAACCTAAATATTTTGTGCATAGTAACTCCTTTCATAACCTTATGCTATCACAATCTCTTTTGAATATTTTTTTATAGCTTCAATTAGGTTAGGTACATTTTTTAGTTGTCTTGAGCGAATATCATAAAGCTCAGAATTTGAGCTACTTACATAAAGCATTTCGGGACAGCAAATATTTCTGGCTGTTCCGTATTCAGGCAATGGATAGCTGTCAAAATGGTAGGTAAA
>CAZVCD010000215.1:0-5020 GCA_964625675.1 uncultured Victivallales bacterium
ATAATTAAGAGAGTCAACAAATTATGAATAAAAGAGGAAGAGAACTGTTTGTTTGCGCTGGAAGTGCTCATCAAGAGCTTGCTAAAAGTATCGCTGATTTTCTAGGTGTTTCGTTAGGAAATGTAAAAATTGAACATTTCCCTGACGGTGAAATATTTGTTCAATTCCTACAGAATATTCGCGGAAATGATCTCTTTATTATTCAGCCAACCTCTTATCCTACCAATGAAAATTTGATGGAACTTTTGATTATGCTTGATGCAGCAAAACGTGCATCAGCTTCAAGAATCACAGCTGTTATACCATATTATGGGTATGCCAGACAGGACAGAAAAGATCGTCCGCGTGTCCCAATCACAGCAAAACTTGTTGCTGATCTTTTAACAGCTGCCGGAGCTAACAGAATACTGACAATGGATTTACATGCTACCCAAATTGTAGGTTTTTTTGATATTCCCGTAGATCATTTATACGGAGCTCCCGTCCTTATTCCTTATTTAAAGGAAAAATTAGGATCTAACTCTGTAGTGGTAGCACCTGATTCAGGAAGTGTAAAAATGGCTCATCGCTATAGTGATGAATTAAACGCTGGCCTTGCAGTTGTCGCCAAACGCAGAACAGATGCAGTTTCAGTAGAGTCATCACACCTTGTTGGTGATGTTAAAGGGCGAGTATGCCTTATGATTGACGATTTATCTTCTACTGCAGGCACACTTATAGCAGCAGAAAGACTTCTAAAAAAAGAAGGAGCAAAGAAGGTTATAGCAGCTATTTCTCATTGTTTGTTAAGTGATGCTGGCGTAAAACGTATCGAAGAAAGTGGAATTGATGAAGTAATAACAACGGATTCTGTTCCTATAAAAAACATTAAGAGTGACAAAATAAAAGTTCTAAGTATTGCTCCACTTATAGGAGAAGCAATCAGGCGTATTCATGCTGGTGGTTCTTTGTCAACTCTTTTTATTTAATACCGTGTCTGATTAATGATAATAAGACAGTAAATATTTATTAATAATATTAAGGATTTATAAGAAAATGACAGTTATTGAAAATGTTATTAAAGCAACAAGCAGAACAACGGTTGGATCATCTGCCTCCCGCAGGTTAAGAAAAAATGAGGGTAGAATCCCAGCTATTGTGTACAGTATTGGAAAAGAAAATTTAAAAATTACTATCGACACAAGAGAATGGCTTACATTTGCAAAGAAAGATATTCAAGTTATAAAGCTTCAGATCGACAAAAAGAGACCTTTGAATGTTCTCCTTAAAGACGTTCAGTTTAATGTCTTATCTAACACAACATTACATGTTGATTTACAGGAAATTGACATGAAGGAAGAAATTACAGCAACCATACCTATCTATACACAAGGTACTGCTGCAGGAATTTCTCAGGGTGGACTCCTTTCTCAGGTAGAACACGAAGTAGAAGTGTCATGCTTACCTAACGATTTACCTGAATCAATAGAAGTGGACATAACTGGCGTAGAGATGGATGGAGCTATCTTTGTAAAAGATTTGATTATTCCTGAAAACGTAAAAGTTACAAGTGACCTTGAAATGCTTATATTGCATGTTTCTCCACCAAAAATACAGGAAGTAGAAGAAGAAGAAGAAGTCGATGGTGAAGTTGACGGCGAAGTTGATGGCGAAGCTGATGGTGAAGCTAGTGCTGATGCTGAAGAAAACAAAGAATAGGTAAATATTTTATATTTAGTAAAAACATGTTGAATGAACCATCCGAGCTCAAAGTCAGGGCTGTTATAGGATTAGGAAATCCGGGTAAACATTATGTCGACACAAAACATAATGCCGGATTTTCTGTCATCGACAGCTTTATGGATAAATTACCTGGGAAAAATGAATATCAACAGGGATTTAACGGATTATTTTATAAAGCTCGTATTGGGGGGAGAATAACTTTTTTCCTAAAGCCTCTGACATTTATGAATTTAAGTGGTCAATCAGTGTTTTCTTTGTGTCGAAAAGAAAAAATTTATCCTGAGGAAATAATGGTTGTCTACGATGATATGGACCTTCCTTTTGGTAAAATTCGAATTCGTAAACACGGCGGAAGCGCAGGACATAATGGAGTTGAATCTATTATTACCCAGTTTAATTCGAATAGATTTGCCCGTTTACGCATTGGAATAGGAAGAGTTTCATCCGATGGCATGGTCGACCATGTTTTAACAGAATTTAGTATAGAAGAAAAAGAAATTTTTAATAAAGTAGTGGATTTATCCGTTGCCGCGATTAAACTATCTCTTCACAGAGGTATTCAGACGGCAATGAATGAATACAATAGTCAAATAATTAAATAGAAATCAAGGAGTAAAGAAGTTGAAAAAGTATGAAACCGTAATAATCCTGGACGATCGTAGAATCCAGGACGAAGGAAAAGCTTTTGTTGAGGAGTTCTCATCAAGAATTTCCAGGGCCGGCGGAGAAATTATAAAGGTAACTTCACTTGGCCGAAAACAATTCGCTCGTCAAATGAAAAAACGTAAAACAGGTTTTTACTGGGACTTTATCATTAATCTAGACGAGAAAGAAGCTAAAAAGCTTCCAGAATATTATAATCTTGATGAAAGAGTACTTCGTCTGCAGACTTTTATTTATGACAGGCCTGAAACTCCTGCCGAAACAACAACATCTGAACCAGTCGAAAAGAAAGAACAAAAACCAGAATCGTCAGCAAATAAAGAAGCAGAGTAATATAATAATTACTTTTCGGCTTATGCGGAAATTTTTATTTTTTTAGAGAGGATGTAATATCATGGCATCTTTTAATAAAGTGTTATTGATGGGAAACTTAACTAGAGACCCAGAACTAAGATACACTCCTGGTGGTCAGGCTGTTTGTGACCTCGGTCTTGCAATAAATCGTAAATATTCTGTAAATGGACAGGATAAAGAAGAAGTTTGTTTTGTAGACATTGTAGTATGGGCAAGACAGGCCGAATCCTGTGGTAAATATTTACAGAAAGGTTCTTCTGTATTTATTGAAGGTCGTCTTCAATATGATGCTTGGGAAGATAAAGAAGGAAGAAAGAGAAGCAAGTTGCGCGTTACCGCGGAAAGAGTACAGTTTCTCAGTTCCAGAAGCGATGATTCCAAACAATCATACAAACCAGAAGGCCACGGCAATAACTATTCTCAAAACAAATATCAACAGCCAGCGCATTCAGACAATCCGGACGGACAATCTAATGAAACGCAATATTCGAATTCAAATCAGCGTATTCAGCAGGATCAGCCGACAAACCGGAATGAACCGATGCCACCGCCACCGCCGAACGTTTTCAATAACGAAGAACCGGAAGATGATATACCGTTTTAATCCGGTTTAAAATTTTTACCACTAAAAAATATTATTTGGAGATTATATATAATGGAAAAGAGACCAAGAAGAAGAAATCAAAGGGATAGAAAACCCAAAATATGTCGTTTTTGTGAAAATAGAGTAAAATATATAGATTTTCTTGATGCTGATCTTCTCAGAAGATTTCAAACTGAAGAGGGAAGAATTCTTCCAAAACGAGTAACGGGTACATGTGCAGATCACCAGAAAATGCTTGGAAAAGCAATTAAAAGAGCAAGAGTTCTGGGATTGGTGCTATAGGCTTATTTGGATTAATTCAATTCGTAAAGGTGTTAAAAAATGAATGAAAAATTGATATTATTAGAAGATATAAATGGCTTGGGTAAAGCTGGAGAGACAGTTACTGTTACTCCAGGTTATGCAAGAAACTATTTGCTACCTAAAAAACTAGCTCTCAAGGCGTCTAAAGGAGCAGTAAAACAATTCGAAGCTCTTAAAGAAAAAATAGAAGCTAAGCGCTTAGCCGAAGTTGAGAAAATGCAGGCTTTAGCAGCAAAAATTGCTGAACTTGAAATAACTATTTCTATGAATGTCGGAGAAGATGAAAAACTCTATGGTTCTGTCACTTCCCATAATATTGCGGATGAGATAAAGAAACTTGGAGTAGAAATAGATCCTCATAAACTGGTTTTAGCAAGCCCAATCAAAGAGCTTGGTGCTTTCGATGTTGACATAAAGCTGCACCCTGAGGTAGTAGCAAAAGCCCGCGTCTGGGTAGTCAGAGCCTAAAACAACTATGGCAAAAGAAACTGATAGTAAATTATCAAATAGAAATTCACGGGAAAGCGCGATTAATGCGCATTTCCGTGAAGATCGTCTTCCTCCACACGACCAAAATATTGAAAAAGCAATACTTGGAGCTATGCTCCTTGACGAAGAAGCCAGAAATATCGCTGTACAAAAACTCGCTTCTCCTGACTCGTTTTACTACCCAGCACACCAGCGAATATTTAAAGCAATTTTGAAACTCTATGAAAGCAGAGAAAAAGCAATAGATATTTTTTCCGTCACAAATATTCTCACTGCAGAAGGAATAATTAACAATATAGGTGGGGAGGAATATTTACTTGACCTTCAAAATGCAATTGCCACCACTGCAAACATTGAAACATGGTGCAAAATTATCTGCGATCTGGCTGCACTCAGAAAAATGATTTCTGTATGCGCTGTTACAATAGAGCAATGCTATGAAGCTGATACCGACAATATTTCAGGAATTCTTGGAGAAATTGAAAGCTCTATTTTTGATGTAAGAAATGTCAATCGACCAACCGATTCCGCAAGACTTTCAGAGTATATTATTGGTGCCGTTAAGCACCTGGAAGACCTTCATGCGCAAAAAGCCGGAGCAACAGGAATTCTTTCTGGAATAACTAATCTGGATAAAATCATAGTTGGACTGAGAAATGCAGAAATGATTGTCGTAGCTGCAAGACCTTCAATAGGCAAGACCTCATTTGCCTTGAATATTGCATCAAATATAGCAATAAACAATAATAAATCTATTGCCTTTTTCAGCCTTGAAATGTCATCTGAACAATTAACCAGACGTCTATTATGCAGCCTTGCTGAAGTATCGGAAAAAGATTTTTATGAAAAAAGATTTGATGAAGCTGAATTCAGCAAAAAATGGAG
>CAZVCD010000216.1:0-5003 GCA_964625675.1 uncultured Victivallales bacterium
TATTCCTTAATTTGAAGATATTTATAAGTTGAATATTTAAGTAAATAGAGCCTATATGAAAATATTTTTCATAAAACATCCAGTCAAGATAAATCTTGTTTTTGTCTTTTTACTTCTGTTTGAAATCATGATTATGTTGATTATGAAGAAGTTAAAAAGCAAATTCCTGTACACTTAAATTAACACAAGAAAGTAAGATTTATACCGGAGGTATTTTTATTTTTTGCTTATTTGCTAGACTTTACTCTCATTTATTTTTATTATTTTTCTAAAATCATTTCGTCTTGGGTATAATACGAAAAAACCAACAATCTATATCAATTATACTAGTAAATAATAATTTTTCAAAACCTAGCCAAAAAATAAGATTTAAACGGATTGCTATACAAATTTTGATTAAAACAATAATTATAATAATAGTTCATCGTTTGTTTGCAAAATTAACAGCTTAAACTATAGTTGTTTTTTATAAAGTTTAGTTCAACCTAAAAGATAAATTCAAGTTAATCTATTTTTATAAATGATATAGAATAATTTAGGTGTTTTATGACTACATTTAGTATACTCTCAATTTTGATACTTTATTTAGGTTGGGGCTTGTACCTAGTTATAGGAGATTTTATGAGCAGATCCTGGCAAGCACCAATGTATATTGTCAATTTTAGGGAACGAAGAGGTAGAATTTTAAGTTGCATTATCGCACTTATCAAGATATGTTTATGGCCGCTAGTTTATATTTTAAAACATTTCTAAACTTAAAGGATCAACTATGACTAATGCTAAAAAGGTTAAATTGTCAATTTTCGGTATTATAGCAGTATTAATTATCATTATAATATTTCAAAACATGGACCCTGTGGCTTTACATGTTTTGTTTTGGAATCCATTTACCATCTCTAAAACACTTCTACTGGTAATTACAGCATTTATAGGCTTTATTTTTGGCTTACTGTTTAAGTACATCTTTTTAAAGAAAAAAAACTAGAGTCAATTTTCCGTAGTTTTACAGGCACAGTACATGTGCCTGTAAAATCATCGTAAAAACAGGTTTCACTTGACCTTTTTCTTGGAAATAAGTATAACAACACTTCTTCCTCTTACCTGATACTTTGAAGCATTTATTAGTTTTTCATGGCCAGCTTCAGCAATATCCTCAGGTGAAATAAGAAAGGTATCCGCGGCAAGATACCATTTACGGCCATCAACAGAAGGTATTTCAAAACTCAACGGCTCCCAGTACATGTTCATCATGACATGAATATCAGACTCTTCCCCTTTTCCTCCAAGCGTAAATGCAAGGACACGAGCACTCTCATCGTTCCATCCTGGATCATTTAAATTAACTCCATGCCAGGAAATATCTTTCAAACCTCTACTATTAACACACCCAGTAAAAAATCTACGCCTATGAAGAACTGCATGACGTTTACGGAAGCCTATCATTTCTTTCCAAAAACGAAACATTTTACTGTTTTTTTTCGGTAAATTCCAGTCAAACCAACTTATTTCGTTATCCTGACAGTAGGCATTGTTATTGCCCTGCTGTGTACGTCTTACCTCATCTCCACCAAGCATCATTGGTACTCCCTGAGACAACAATAGAATAGCTGCAGAATTTTTTATCATTCTACTTCTTAACCGTTCAATTTCCAAATCATCGCTAGAACCTTCTGTACCGCAATTCCAGCTATAATTCTCGTTTGCACCATCTTTTCCATTTTCACCGTTATTCATATTATGTTTGGTGTTATATGAAACAAGGTCATTCAAAGTAAAGCCGTCATGTGCAGTAATAAAATTAATACTGTTAATCGGTTGATGTTCAGTCGATTTATATATATCTACACTACCTGCTATTCTAGAAGCGATAGCTTTGGTTAGACCAGATTCTCCTCTAATAAAACGTCTTACATCATCTCTAAACCTTCCGTTCCACTCAGCCCACCTATAACCTGGAAAATACCCAACCTGATAAAGTCCCGCAGCATCCCATGCTTCAGCAATTACTTTTGTATCTGCTAAAAAATCATTCAGCTCGATCAGCCATAGAATAGGTGGATGTTTCATAGGTTTTCCATCCTCGCCCCTTGAGAGAACAGAAGCTTCATCAAATCTAAACCCATCAACATGCATTTCTGTTACCCAGTAATGCAAACAATCCATTATGAACTTCGCAACTATGGGATGATTGCAGTTTAAACTGTTCCCACATCCCGAAAAATCCAAATAGTTACCATTATCATCCATCAGGTAATAAATACTGTTATCAATTCCCTTAAAGGAAATTATCGGTCCAGTTTCATTTCCTTCGTAGGTATGATTAAAAACAATATCCAGAATCACCTCTATTCCCGCTTTATGAAGAGCTTTAACCATATCTCTGAATTCATTAACATGCGTACCTTCATCCGGAGTAACACAATAATCAGAATTCGGAGAAAAAAAGCTTATCGTATTATAGCCCCAAAAGTTATTCAGATTGCTTTCGGGCGCATATGGTAGCTCAGACATTTCATCAAATTCAAAAATAGGCATAAGTTCCACTGCAGTAACACCCAGTTCCTTAAGATATGGAATTTTCTCAATAAGACCGAGAAAAGTACCACTATTTTTTACTTTAGAACTATTAGATTTAGTAAACCCCCTAACATGAAGTTCATAAATAATTGTATGATTCATTGACCTTTTCAGCGGTTCATCCCCTTCCCAGTCATAATCAGAAGTTTCAATAACAGTACTTCTCATAGAAGAAGCAAGGTTATCTTCAGAATTGCATGCCATTTTATAATCCCAAAGAGACTTATTATTGCCTTTTGCATAAGGATCTATTAATACTTTATTTTTATTAAAGAACTGCCCACCCTTCGATTCAGACGGACCGTCAACCCTAAAAACATAATGAACGCCAGCCTTCAATCCTTTTACATAAATATGCCAAAAATGAAACGTCCTATTTTTATTTGAATCAAAAGGGATTACCTGTTTTGGTTCTAAATCATTATGCTTATCAAAAAGTAAAAGTTCTACATAAGTCGCATGCTCGGAAAACAGTGAAAAATTAACACCCTTTTTATCAACAGTAGCACCTAGCGGATGAGGCCTACCTCTTTCTGTTTTATAAATAACATTTGACATATTTTCCCCACTGAATTAAAGTTTAAATAGTAAAAAAGCAGTCTTAATTTATATTATAGGTAAACCCCATTCTTATTGCGAGCTTTAAATAACCATTTTTTTACATATGTCAAACACGAGAGTTGAAAAATATTATGGATAAATATGTGGGAGCACATGTAAGTGCCGGCGGCGGAGTACCCAATGCAATAGAAAATGCTAAACAGATAAACGCAAAAGCTTTTGGTTTGTTTGTAAAAAATCAACTACAGTGGCATGTAAAGCCCCTGGAAGAGAAAGTTATTAATAGT
Source organism: uncultured Victivallales bacterium (assembly GCA_964625675.1). Classification (GTDB taxonomy): domain Bacteria; phylum Verrucomicrobiota; class Lentisphaeria; order Victivallales; family GWF2-38-69. The sequence continues at coordinate 3,426 of CAZVCD010000216.1, forward strand.
TTTAAGGACGGGCTTATAAGAGAGAACTACTCAACAAAATATATACTTCCTCATGCCGGATATTTGATAAACTTAGGCAACTCTGACAATGTAAAAAGAAAAAAATCCTTAAACAGTTTTATTGAAGAACTAAAAAGGTGTCGCCAATTAGATCTAAAATATTTAAATATACATCCAGGAAGCCATTTAAGGGAAATCAGCGAAGAAGCTTCCCTTGACCTTATCGTTGACAGTATAGAACAAGCTATGGAAGCCATTCCCGAAATAAAGATAGTTTTAGAAAATACAGCTGGTCAAGGCTCAAACCTAGGATATAAATTCGAACACTTAGCCTACGTTATCAAAAAAATAAAGGACAAAGACAGAATAGGTGTCTGTTTGGATACATGCCATATGTATGCTGCCGGGTATGATATACAAACGCCTGAAGGATACGAAACTACATTTAAAAACTTCGAAGATATTGTCGGGCTGGAATATCTAACCGGAATTCATCTCAACGACTCAAAGTTTGGATGTGGTTCAAAAAAAGACAGGCATGAAAGTATTGGTAAAGGCTGGTTGGGAATTCCCTTCTTTAACCGCTTTATGAACGACCCGCGCTTTAACAATATGCCAATTATACTTGAGACCATAGATTCTGCTATTTGGAAAGAAGAAATAGAACTGCTTTACAGCATGACAAGTTAAACTTGTTTTTGTCTTTTTGTTTTGTCGCGTTGTTTAACTTTATTAGTTATAAATAAGTTAAAAAGCAAAATCCTGTGCACCTAAAATAGACAAGTCCTATCGCCTAGATCCCCCTCCATTGTTTAGCTAAAATATTTCAACATCTCCGCGGGTTTGATTTTTGATTTCTCTGAATAATTCATCTGTAATATTTTCAGGAAATTCTACAACCATTTTTACATTGTCTCGGTAGTCTACATTTTTAATATTAACTTTCATCTTTTCAAAAACATAACGCATTGCACTCTCATAGGAAAACGAAAATGAAAGCTGTGCTGTTTTCAGAATTACAAATTCTTCTAGCTTGATTTTCTCTAGAGCTAACTGCACAGAACTTGAATACGCTCGCACAAGCCCTCCTGTACCCAACTTAGTTCCCCCGAAATAACGTGTTACCACTGCAACTATTTCACCAATTTTACTGTACTGCAGGATGCTTAACATTGGCTTTCCGGCAGTCCCTTGTGGTTCCCCATCATCACTCATCCCTATGTCAGATGTATTAGCGGAGCACCCTGCAATAAATGCGTAACAATGATGTCTGGCATCAGGATAGGATGCTTTAGTTCTATCAATAAATTCCTTAGCCATTTTAGTGTTAACCGCCCTGCCGACAGTTGCAATAAACCGGCTTCGTTTTATTTCCTGTTCGACTTTAATAGTTTCCGCAGGCACAAGATATGATGTTTTATTATCTGACATAATACTAATTTATGATTTTAAATGTTTTTCCGACTTCGTTATATATATTACAATAGTTATCAACTATAATTAAGAATAGGTTTATTATAAACTTTAGCTAGCCTGAGAATGTGTTAATTTTAACATTTATGTTTGGCTATCTATTAT
>CAZVCD010000217.1:0-4976 GCA_964625675.1 uncultured Victivallales bacterium
CAATTTTAGTATTTGGTAAATTGTAAATCTTCAGAGTAAAATATTCTTTATCCTTGAATACGTGACCCTGGCCTATAAGCAAACTAATTTGTTTGCTAAAACCTGCAACCCCTGCATTTGATAGAACATCATTTTTCAAGAATGCAATGATTCATGAAAGTTTGCCTCCACTAGATGGCGCGACTTCAAAAATCTACTTCGCCGGGACGTGGCTAGGGACTGGGTTCCATATTAAATGCAGCTTCTGCGTGCTTATTTTATTTCGCCATGTTATATATACTTCTCACTTACTGAATCGGCGTGCAGGCGTCTCGAAACTCTTTGACGATTCTCCTAAATTTTATCACGTGGCCTTCTTACGTGATGTCCGTTATTTACAACATTTCGTGGTAATAGAAATCTTTGATTTTTTAGGAGTTTTTTCTGATGCTCGTAAAGTCCGGCTGAAACTCTTATTCTAACTTTGTGAACCATGGACTAAACAGGTGGACCGATCAAGGCATAGATGGGTCCTCCCAATATGTATGAGATGTCATGACAATGAATAGAATCTGCATTAAATTGAAATAATTCTAATTAAACAATAAGTTTAAAAAATATATAGCAGCTTATTTTTTTAAATTAGTCAGAAAATATCATAAAGAACGGGATAACTCTGCCTTAAATTGCCAATTCTTACTTGTTATTGGCAAATATTAGAGAAATTTCATAATCTATTTACAATACCCTTCCAAATCACCATATCAACAAATCACTAAATCAACAAATTTACAAAAAACAGGGGGGTTCCTCCCAAGCCCTAATTAATAAGGTGGTTTAGGGACAAACTGCTCTATCTAATTTAGGTCTTCTATTTGTTGTATTTTTTTCTACCTATGTATATTGACTGAAGAATACCAAGACATATCATAGATGTGATCATAAAAGATCCACCGTAACTTACCAGTGGAAGTGGGAGGCCTGTAATAGGCATCAATCTAATATTCATTCCAATGTTAACAAAAGAATGCTCAAAAAATAATGCAGCAATACCAATAGCAGCTAAATATCCAAATTTATCCCGTGATAAATATGCAGTTCTCAGCATTGTGTATAATAAAAGAAAAAACAAAAACAGCAATGTAGTCGAACCTAAAAAACCTGACTCTTCTGCAATTACGGAAAAAATCAAATCTGAATTTGAAACACTTCGCGGTAGAAATCCAAGTGCATTTTGGGTGCCATGTGTCAGGCCCTTTCCATAAAAACCGCCGCTGCCGACAGATAATACTGTCTGATGACTTGTCCACCCCTGATCCTGAGTATCCCTGTCTGGATTTAAAAAGACAAGAATTCTCTCTTTTTGATAACTTTTCAAAAAAGGATACGCTGTTGGTATAAAAATCATAATCGCTAAAAGAAATATTATTATGTATTTCCATCTAAGCCTGGCGGCAAAAGCTATTGAGGCAAACATAATTGGAAAAACCAATGAACTGCCTAAATCCGGTTGTTTCAGTACAAGCAAAAAAGGTAAAAGAGTTATAAAGCCAAGTATGGACAAATGTAAAAGATTGTTAATTTTAAATGAACGATTAGAAGCAACTCGTGCTACCAAAAGAAGAGTTGCTATCTTTGCAAATTCAGAGGGTTGAACTCGTATACTTCCTAGACTTAACCAGCGTGTGGCACCATTAACTTCTACCCCTATAAAAAAAACCAATATAAGTAGAATGATAGAAAGAATATAAAGGGCAGGAGATAAGAAACCTAAAATTCTATAATTTGTGTAACTTAAAAATACCCAGAGACACATTCCTAAAAACATCCAGATCAGCTGTTTTTCCCATGCCGTAACCATATTGCCGCCGACCTGCTGGCCTGCACTATAAATAAACAGTATTCCAAATATCGTCAAGCTGATTCCCGAAAAAAATTGTAGAAAATCAAGCTTAATCAATTCATTTTTAAAAAAATGGAGTTTGCCGGAAAAAAAGGAAATTTCTTTCTCATTATTTTCGGAGAGTTGAAAAATATGTTTCATTTTGTAGATTCACATTTATAGCGAATGTCTAATATCTTCTCTCTATATTTAAGCAGTTCAACTATTTGTTTTTTAATAATGCCCGCATTTGCGGAATTATTTTTTATAACATTTTTGAGTTTGCCAATTAAAATATTAATATTAGAAATAATCCTTTTAGTCAAAGCCGTTTTCAATGCTGGTATCTCATTTCCCTCTAATTCAATAATATCCAATGTTTTAGAAATAATATTTCCATAGAGACATAAAATACGCATCCCCGAAGCAATATATTCATAATCGTTAGATGATGCGATTATTCTGCTGAATTCTGATGCTAGATTGCCTAGTTTTAGATATAAGTCGGAATTAGTTTTCTTATCAATGCCATCAAAAAACAATTCTTCATCAATATCGCTATCCAGTTCAAAGTCAGTTTCCAGCCAGGACAGAGGAGAACTTAAAGAGGAGGCATGGTTAAGATGTTTCCATATAATCTCAGCTTCATTTGGTAAATCGATAAAATTGGAAAGCTTACTGGTATAGGCATTTATCTTTTTATCTTCATGCTGGAGTTCTAGTTCCCACTCGAACTCGTTCCATTTTTTATATTTCTCAATGTCCATTTTTTATACACTTAGTTATTTACGTTATTCTCAAGAAGGTAGTCTAGATGTTAATCTGTCTGAAAGAATTTTTTCGATTTTTTCAGCATCTCCCCATAAATCTTCAAGCTGGTATTTTTCTCTTGCTTCAAGACTTAATATATGATATATAACATTACCGTAATCTATTACGATCCATTTACTCTCTGCCTTACCGTCTATTGCTAAAGGTCTGATGTTAAAAGTTTCACGGACTTTTCTGCGTGTCCATTCCGCAATAGCGTTAATGTGCGGTTGAGAATTGCCTGTGCAAATAACAAAATAATCTGCCATTAGCGAAACATCGCCAATTTTTACTATAGCAATATCTTCTGCTTTTTTATCTTCAGCTACTGCAACACAATATTTTGCCAACTCTTCAGGAGTCGGAGCTTGCTGTTCAGCTGTCATTTAATTTCCTTTCTTAACTAGTGACTATATAAGTTGTTTTTATTAATATAATTCAGAACTTCAGGTTTTACTAAATTTTTAATACTTTCTTTGCTATTAATTCTCCCTCTAATATTAGTTGCCGATATGGGAAAAATAGTCATAGGTACTATTGTTTTAAAAAGTTTTTTAGCCAGATCGGGCGACCAGTTTCTTTTTAAGCTTTCAAGGGTTACATTTTTGCCTTTCCTAGGATAGGTAAGAATTTTCCATTTTTCGGCAATTCCCCCCCCCTTATGCCATAAATGAAGTTGATCCAGGCTGTCTTCACCAATAATTAAAATAAGATCATCCTGCTTATATATGGCTTCGAGCTCCATCATAGTATCAAACATATAAGAAGGTTTAGGTAGGCGTTTATGTTCAATGTCAGAAGTTGAAAAAATATCAGCACCATTAATTGCAAGCTGTAGCATATTCATTCTGTGTTGAAACGATGAAATAGGTTGGCTTGGTTTATGTGGTGGTGCTGCAGAAAGAACAAAAACAACCCTATCTATATCTGTTTTTTCAATTATTGCCCTTGCTAAATTTATATGACCATTATGCGGAGGGTCAAATGTGCCGCCAAAAATTCCAATATTCATAAAAGATTTTATTCTAAGAATTAATTTCTAATGCTTTAAATAAGGATAAACACTTAATATTTTAATGTTAACTGTAACTTTAAATTTGAAAATTAAAACTAAAAAAACTATAATTATCCTTAATGAATTTAATAATATTATATAAGAATGACTTTATAACAGAAAATATTGTGCGCCTGACGGGAAGAAGGGCAGCACATATTTTATTGGTTCATAAAGCTGAAATAGGCAAATCACTTGCAGTTGGCCTGCTGAACAGTAATATGGGCAAAGGAACTATTACCAATATCTCAAAAAACAGCCTTGAGATGAATGTAGTACTTTCTGAAAAATCTCCCGTTTCTTTACCTCTTACACTTATTATTGCATTACCTCGCCCTAAAACATTTAAAAAAGCCATTCATGCGGCTGTCTCAATGGGGGTTAAAAAAATTTATGTTATTGAAAGCTGGAAAGTTGATAAAAGCTATTGGCAAAGCCCAGTCCTAAACAAAGATAAACTTGAACAACAAATTATTCTGGCCCTTGAGCAGGGAAAAGATACAATTTTACCTGAAATTATATTTAAAAGAAAATTTAAACCATTCGTAGAAGATGAAATACCTGGCATAATAAAAGATTCCTGCCCAATATTAGCACATCCAACGGCATCACAAAATTGTCCGTATAACCTGAAAAAAGAAATTACACTGGCAATAGGCCCGGAAGGCGGATTTACTGAATACGAAATAAACCTATTAATGAAACAGGGATTTAACACAGTTTCAATAGGGGAACGTGTACTTCGAGTAGAATTTGCCATTCCGGCTATTATTACTAGGCTTATTTAAGTAGAGGCTACTGAACAAATCATAATAGCTTAATAAATAGTATCTTATAAAAAAAGAGCTAATTGCATGTGTAAGGTTTTATATGAATCTCTTTCACATAGTTTACACTTTCTTGATTATAGAAAAACTCTTATTTTTTTATAAAACGCATTCACGCTGTTTTTTCATTAGCTGTGTCCACGCTAAAAGATGTGACAAGCTCGGAGCTTGTACCGCTTTGCAGCATGGACACCCCCCACTATAGCCAAAGGTTATTAAAATTCGTTTTGCTGTCTCAAATACACCGCAAATGCGAATTATTCATCAGCCTTTAAGCAAATACTTTTGGCTAATATAAGTTTATATCTCATTGTTGTTGTTTATCAGCTAGTTAAAAATTGTTGTTATTGTGTTTTAGATTTTTTTTTAATTAAAACATTGTTTTATTTAGATTTTTTAGATATAATCAGAATTATGTAGAAAT
>CAZVCD010000218.1:0-4910 GCA_964625675.1 uncultured Victivallales bacterium
TTTTTCCTATTGGTCCCAATTATAAATAAATCAACCAGCATTGTATTCTATTAGTGTAGAAATTCGCATTTTAAGTTGCTTATAGACAATAATAACATATTTCATATTACACTCAAAGCGAAATGATTTTATATAAAAAATAAAAATAATTTCGATAAAAAATCCCGTTCAGTAAACAAAAATAAAAATGTCTCCGGCATAAAAGGAAATAATAAAACAAGTTTAGCCTGAAATAAATTGTTTTATACTTGTACAAACAAAAAAGAAAACTACTTTTTTTATCTAAAGTGTTTATTTGTACATTTAAATATATAAATAGTAAAAAAACAAAACAGATTTAATTTGTCACCAATTATTATGATGAAAAAATAAAAAATTGTGAATATTATGAAGTTTAATAAAGATAATTTTAGACAGATCCGAAAAGAAAAGAGAATCTCTTTAAAAAAGGTAACCTCGCAGATAGGAAAATCTTATAGAACATTATTAGCCTGGGAAAAGGGCGAAAGAAATCCGGGAGAATCAGACATAAGAATTCTGGCACAACTATTGAACATAAGAGTTAGTGAGATTTCAGATCTAAAAGATTTAACAACATCAAATACTTCCTCCTATCATCACTCTTTGGGGGAGGAAGAACAGTTTTTTCAAGACGCGTCTAATGAGCTTTCTACAGAAAAACAAGCTTCTCTTCTAAAACTGAAAAATGAGCTGAAACATTTAACTGAAGAAGTTAAAAAGTTAAAGAAAATGAACGACGAACAAAAAAGCATAATTGATTCGTTTCATGCGTTTATTAAGACAAAAGAAAAAGAAGCAGAAGATGGTAAAAGAATTTTACATGAAATAATAGATAAATTTGAAGGAATTGTGTGGGTCGGAGGCAAGAATAAAAAGAACAATGCTGATTTTCAGTTGCATTATATAAATAGTAAAGCATGTGAAGATATGATAGGTTTTACTGATGCTGAATTGATTAATGATCCTGGTATATGGGGAAACATTATTTATTCTGAAGACCATAATCGGATAATTGCTGAATTTGCAACAAACAAATATCCAAGAGAATCATTATATCGAATTATTCACCGAAATAATGATGTCAAGTATGTTAAAGATATAGAATATAGAATAAATGATGATCTTTATTTTGGCTTTGTAAAAGATGTTTCTAATGATTTGCATAATTTAGAGTTGCTAGAATACTTTAAAGATTCAGTAAATCATTTAAATGGAGTATTCTGGATAAAGCAAATTCTTCCTGAAGAAAAAATAATTTTTATGGCTGATGCAATAGAAAAAATAATTGGTTTTAGTGCGAAAGATTTAACAACTGAATTTTGGTATAGCCGTATTCTTGATGAAGATCTTAGCAGAGTAGAAAAAGCCTATAAAAGACATACAGAAAAAAAGATTCCTTTAGTTTATAAAATAAAAAATAAAGATGGCTCAATTCACACTGTTGATGAAGTCTGGTTTGATATGCAGGAGAAAAATCCTAAAACAATTAAATTTGGTTTTATTAGAGATACCTCAGAATAGCTTTTTAATTTACTCATAATCAAAAAGCTTAGCAACGCGACAAAACAAAGGCAAAAAACAAGTTTAGCTTGACAGAATAAGTATGATTGATTTTCAAAACATATATAAAAGTTATGGTGCGCAGGAATTACTAACTGATACTAGCTTTAGAATCAACAAAGGAGAACATGTTGGCATTGTCGGGGCAAATGGCTCCGGGAAAAGTACAATATTCAGCCTAATAACAGAAGAAATAGAAGCAGATAAAGGATTTATAGCAATACCAAAAGATCTGCGTATTGGCTATCTACGTCAACATTTGGATAATAGTAATGCCTCTTCCTCTTTAATTGGTTATACAGAAGATGCTATTCCTGAGCTGACTATTTTACAACAGAAGATTAAACAGCTCGAACTTGAACTCAATTCTAAAAAATTTGAAAAAAAAGAGAAAGATAACCTGCTGAATAGAATTGGGAGGTATCAAACAGAATTTGAACATCTTGGTGGCTATACTATAGGTAAAAAAGCAGAAGCTGCACTGACAGGGCTTGGGTTTTCTCCGACTTCTTTTTCTTCATCTCTATCTACATTTAGCGGTGGATGGCAAATGAGGGCGGCTCTTGCCAGAACACTTATCTCTGACTCCGATATATTATTACTGGATGAACCATCAAATTATCTTGATATTCCGGCTGTAGAGTGGCTGCAGAAATTTCTAAGAAATTATCAGGGAACATTGTTGTTGATTTCACATGACAGGTATTTACTTAAAACGCTTACCAATATCACATTTGAAGTAAACATAGGCAAAGTGACACGTTATGCCGGAGATTATGATTATTACATGTGTGAAAGAGAAATTAGGAAGCAACATCTTGAGGCCAGAAAACTCAATCAGGATAAAAAAATTGAGCAGATTGAAAAATTTGTAGACCGGTTTAAGTATAAAGCTTCTAAGGCAAATCAGGTACAAAGCCGAATTAAAATGTTGGATAAGCTTGATAGAATAGCGCTATCAGACAGACTTAGTTATACAGGAAAACTTCAACTTCCTCCTCCACCAAAATGTGGCAATGAAATTATTAGCATGGAAAATGCAGGTTTGACTTATGATAAGAATGTGTGGGTCTTAAAAAACATTGACCTTCGAATTGAAAGAGGGGAGAAAATAGGAATTATTGGTTATAATGGAACCGGGAAAACTACACTTTTGCGTATGCTTGCCGGACAAATTCCACTGTCATCAGGGAAACAAACCCTTGGATTTAATGTAATAAAGGGATACCAATCTCAGGAGTTTGGTGAAATATTGTCTTCTGAGTCTACTGTTTACAATACGGTTAAATCTGTGTGCAAAGACTCTTCAAATATACGTTCTCTCCTCGGCAGTTTTGGTTTTCCTGATGAAAACGCTCAAAAACAGTGTGAAATATTAAGCGGGGGTGAAAAAATACGTCTTCTTTTTGCTAGAATATTTGCTAATCCTCCTAATTTCTTGATACTGGATGAACCCACGACACATCTTGATATTCATGCCCGAGAAAACCTCCAGGAAGTTTTAAAAAAATATAAAGGGACGGTTTGTGTAGTAAGCCATGATGTCGAATTTATAAGAAATATTGCAACTACAATTATTGCGATGAATCCGCCTGGGATAACAAAATATTTTGGAGGATATAATTATTATCTGCAAAAAAAAGAACAAACAGAAAATACAGCAGAAAATACGATTATACCACTGTCCAATGAATCAAGCGGAAATGAAAAAAAATTAAAACGTCAACAGAGAGCCGCTATAAGACAAAAGTATAATTCTGAAAAAAAACAGTTGGATAAAAAGGTAAACATACTTGAGCATGAAGTAGAGAGGCTGGATTCAGAAAAAGAAGAACTGCATAAGAAGTTAATTGATAGCCCAAACGCTTCAGATATGCCAGTTGTAAGCAGAAGACTTAAAGAAATTGACTATGAACTTAATATCGCTACAGAAAACTGGGAAAACGCAGCACTGGAGCTAGAGGGATTTTTAGATAAATATAAATTGGCAATGGAAAAAGAAAACTAGGTAAGTAAATGAAAGCAATTCTTATCCTAAGATGTTTTGGGCTTCCGTTAATACTAGATTTTTTTTATTGTAACTATAATCTCTTCAATGCTGTCTCTAGAATTGATTACTGGTCTTAATGATGCGACTAAACTAAGATTAATGTCTATAAATGGAATTTTTATTGGTTGATTAGTGATATTTATCCCATTAAAAGCCTTATTTTCAAGTTTAAGAATGCTTTTATATTCTTTCTTAGGAAAAATATCTGAAAACTTATTACCTAGCAAGTCTTCCTCCATATAATTGTCAGAGAGTAAATAAAAAAAAGAATTGTTAAAATAAGTTATTATTCGTTTTGAGTTTTTTGTGTATACAGCAGCATCTAGATGTTCCAATAAAAGTTTTAATCTTGAAACTTTTTGGGTCAACTTCATATTCTCATTAGAAAGTCTACTTATTTCATTTTCAGCATTGAGTAATGGCAAAAGTTTTCTATGGTCTTCGCAATTTCGCTCATTAATTAAGTTTTTTAATAGCTCAGAACTCTCGCCTAGAGTGTTTTTATGGAGCCCTGGTTTTATGTAAAAGAAAGAAGCCTCTTTATAGCTTGAAATATCAGTTAACTTTATATTGAGTAAATGAGCAATAGCCATTAAATCTGTTTTGCTTGGGTGAGAATTTCCATTTTCCCAGTTGTATATTGTCCTTGTAGATACTCCAAGAAGTTCGGCAAATCTATTAATCGACAGCTTCTTAAATTTTCTAATTTCAATTATTTTCTTTATATAGGCTTTCATAAACTATTGTTTTCCTTAATAAGGATTCGCAACTTGTAGACCATGATTATTGGACAAGCAATTATTTCTTATTATGGTTATATAATACTAAAGTAAGAAATAATTACAAATTATTTCTATTGTTTTCTTGAATTAATATTTTTACATTGATTTGGAACTGCAATATTAACTATCACAATAAAATAAAAAGACAAAAACAAGATTTATCTTGACTTGGATCAGAAAATTGAATAATTCAGAACTTAAAAAAATAATTTGTAAAATATTAAGTTGCAAAGATAAAATAGAACTAGTTAGTTTATCTAATAGGATAACTGCTGAAAACTGGAACTATATCTATGATTTTTTGCTTTCATATAATCTTTGCCCTCTGTTTTATTCATTAGTTAAGCAGAATGATTTAAATGTACCTATAGAAATAATTAAAAAACTGCATAAAAGTTATCTTATATCATCTGCGTTACATTTAAAAAAGACACATGAGCTTAAGAATGTTTTGCTAGAATTTAATAAAGAAAACATAGATGTAATGCCTTTAAAAG
>CAZVCD010000219.1:0-4898 GCA_964625675.1 uncultured Victivallales bacterium
CGGAGTAATCAAAGAACAAAAATTTTCAATTAACTCTTCTTTTAGAGTTCTGCTTTTTCTCTTTTCAATGGTAATTTCTTCAGACTCACTTATTTCTTTTAATATTTGATCATGTACGTTTCTAATAAAATCACCATCTTGCACAACAAAATCAAGTTCATAATTCAGCCTAAAGCTTCTATTATCACAGTTACTGGATCCCATTGTCACCCATGTATTATCCACCATCATGACTTTTACATGTGAAAAAACACCTTTCTTTTCAAAAACCCGAACGTTTGCTCTGAGTAAAGTGTTATATAAGCTTCTTGTTGCATAGCGAACATACCAGTGATTGTTATTTTGAGGTATTATTATTTTTATTTCGACATTCCGCCCTGCTGCCATACATAACATATTAATAAAAGACTTATCAGGAACAAAATATGGTGTAACAATCCAGAGGCTTTTCTGGGCGGTGGTAACAGCTGTCATAAAAAGTTTTTCAGATGCCTCATAGGCTTGCCCCGGCCCTGACGAATTAACACGAACCAGAGAATTACCACATTCAACAGGAGTAGGAAAATAGTTTTCCGCTTCTATTATTTTTATTGGAGAGATTTTTGATACTGAACACCAGTCTCTTAAAAAAGTATATTGAAACTCTCCTATAACAGGCCCCTGGATTTTACTATGCAAATCATGAATATATTTATTTTTATTAATGTGTCTATCATTGTCAGAACTAATATTTATACCACCAATAAAAGCTGTTTTTCCATCAACAATAAGTAATTTTCTATGATTCCTAAGCTGTATTCTGTATGGTGCGAATAAATTTACTTTAGAAAAAGGCTTTATTTCAAAGTTCGGAATGCTCATTGCCCAGTGTTTAAAAAAGCGGGCTTTATAGGCTTTTCCGCTTCCCATTCTATCGAACATTACTTTAACTTTTACACCTGATTTGGCCTTTTCCTCAAGAAGATTAAGAAGCTTTTCCCCTGTTTCATCATTCATTATAATGTATGATTGAAGATGAATATGATTTTCTGCTTTTTGTATAGCATCAAACATTTTAGGATAAGCAGCAGTTCCATCTTCAAGCAGCTCCAGGTTATTGCCGCATATAGGATAAGTAGATGGCAAAATTCTATCTAAAACTGACAAGTATTTATGCTCATCCTTCAAATTGCCAGAATAGTGGAATCGTCTAACTTCTTCCAAATATCTGGATAAAGAGCCTGGTGTATTTCTCATCGCATGAATCGATTTATGGGCTTTACCAACTTTTACCCCCTTGGTATTTAGTCTGTTTATCCCAAGAACAAGGTAAAGTATTATTCCCACAAGATGCAATTCAACAACTAAAAAAATCCACAGTATAGCACTTGCGGGTTGATCATGCTTGTTCTTTAAAATATGCAATATGGCTACAATATCCATAACCACTAGCAACGTTATTAATATCAACCACAATTGTATGGGGGCCTCTGTGATTACAAAAACATAAAAAAACATAGTTAACACTCCAAAATGTTAATATAATATAAGTATCTATATTTATTATAATTATACCTGATTAGAAATATTTTGTCAGGCTAATTTAGCTATTATTCTTTTATTTTCAATAATACAGTTATATTATACGCTGCTTACTGTTAAGTTATTAATATTTCATTTTTTTATTTTCACAGCAAAAAGAAGCAATTATTATGTATAGAGTCCTTGTTTACAATATAGCTTATGGCTCTGGCGCACCATCAAGTTACACTGAGAATATTTTAAAAATTCACAGATATCTTAAAAGGCCTGACAAAAACCTCAAGAAAATTAGTACATTTATTGAGTCTTCCAAGGCAGATATCGTTGGACTCATAGAAATTGATACAGGATCTTTCAGGGCATCAAGACAAAACCAGGCAGAAGAAATTGGAAAACATTCCTCTCATTATACACATTGCCTTACAAAGTACGGTGAAAGTTTAACAGGAAAAATAATCCCTATACTTAGGAAGCAGGGAAATGCTATACTTGCCAAGGATAAAGAGTCAAACGGCATTTATCACTACTTTCCAGGTGGATTCAAAAAACTCATCATCGAGCTGGATATGGGAAGTTTTCGTTTTTTCCTTTTACACTTATCTCTGACTAAACGTGCAAGAAAAATGCAGTTTGATCATATGGCAAATCTTTTATCTTCAAGCAAATGTCCCGTTATTATAGCCGGTGATTTTAACGCATTCAGAGGCACATCAGAGCTTAGAAATATGAGAAAAAAGCTTGGACTTGTTAATCCTAATGTTGATAAGCTGCCTACATATCCATCCTGGCATCCAAAGCATCAGCTTGATTTTATTTTATGTTCAAAAGAAATTAAAATTAAAAACTTCGAAATACCTAATGTTCATTTGTCTGATCATTTGCCTTTAATAATGGATTTTGAACTTTAACAGACCTGTTTCAATGAAAACAATGTTTTATTCTATAACCTGCTGCATTTTGTTTATTATTGCCTCTGGCTGCTCAGATTCTACCAAACTAGAGAGTAAAGCGCATAAGCTTTCAACAAATGAACAAATGACTGTTTTTGTAACTGTCCCTCCACAAAAAAGTATTATTCAGGCAATTGCCGGAAAATATGTACATATTGAAGTTATGGTTTCACCAGGGAAAGAGCCTCATGACTATCAGCCAACCCCCAAGCAGATGTTGGCACTTTATAGCGCTAAAGCATATTTTGAAATCGGGATGCCGTTTGAAAAAACACTCATTGAAAAGTTCAAAAAAATGAACATTAAAGTTAAATTTATCGATATGCACAAAAACACAAAGCAGCTAGTCTACGATATTAACGGTAAAACTACAATAGATCCTCATATATGGATGTCACCTATTCAATTAAAAACTTTATGTTTTAATACATTAAATGCATTAATAAAGCTTATGCCGAAGCATAAACTTTATTTTGAAAACAACTATAAGGTTTATATTGAAAAACTTGACAAGACACACAAAGAATTAAAAGTATTATTAAAACCTTTTAAAGGAAACACTTTTTTTGTTTTTCACCCCGCCTTTGGGTATTTCGCAAGAGATTTTGGGTTAAACCAGGAAGCCGTTGAAATTGAAGGCAAAGAACCTACCCCAAAAGAATTTTTTAATTTAATTTCAAAAGCAAAACGCAATGACATAAAGGTAATCTTTGTTGAGCCACAATTTTCACAAAAATCCGCACAGGCATTTGCTGAAGCCATTCATGGCAGCGTTATATCAATAAATCCGCTTTCAGAAAATATTCTGGATAACTTTTTATATATAGCAAAGGAGTTAAAATCTTCTTTTTCATCCCCAAAGCGAAATAATTAAAGCAAATTCCTATGCACTTATACTCATAGCGAAATGGTTTTCAAAAAATAAAAATACCTTCGGTATACTTAAATTAGGAGTAAAAACTCTATGCCCACTAAGGATATAATTTCATTTGAGAACGTATCTTTTTCATACAGCAAAATACCAGTTTTAGAAAATGTTAGTTTTAAGGTTAAAGAATTTGCATCCGCCTGCATTCTCGGGCCAAACGGTGGAGGCAAATCAACATTATTAAAACTTATTCTAGGATTAATAAAGCCTGCCACCGGTAAAGTAAGAGTGTTTAATTCGTTTCCTGCAAGTGTACGTATGAAAATAGGATATATGCCTCAATATACTAGCTTTGACTCTCTTTTCCCTATTACTGTAATGGGTGTTGTCCTAACCGGTAGAGTAGAAAAACATCTATGCGGGCGTTATTCCCAAAAAGACAAGGAAACAGCTTTAAAGGTTTTGAGTCTACTTAGCCTAGAAGACCTTATTAACAAGAACTTTTCTTCTCTTTCGGGAGGGCAACGTCAGCGTGTTTTAATCGCAAGGGCATTAGTCTCTGAACCAGAGCTTCTCCTTTTAGATGAACCCACAGTGAACGTTGACCCGGGAGTTGGAGAAGATCTCATTGAAATTCTGGGGAAACTAAGTAAAAAGGTAACAATTCTTACTGTTTCTCATGACTTAGGCTTTGTTTCCAGGCAATTTAAAAATGTTCTATGTGTAAACCGAACAGTTATAAAACACCCCACAAGTGAACTTACAGGAAACATTATTTCTCAAATTTATGATAAAGATATACGGATAGTGCATCATGACAAACATACTTGCATAATAGGAGATGAAAAATGATTGAACTTTTTCATGCATTAACAGCTCCCTATGCCTCATTTTTGCGATATGCTTTTATCGTTGGAATTATATCAAGTGTTCCTTTTGGTATTGTGGGAACGTATGTTGTTACAAAACGTATTAGCTACATAGCAGGAGCTATTTCGCACAGCATTCTTGGAGGTATTGGCGCAGCATTATACTTTAACTTTAGCCCTACTCTTGGCGCAATTGCATCAGCACTCATTTCTGCATTTATTATTGGGTTTGTTTCTATGTATGCTAAACAGCGTGAAGATAGCGTTATTGGTTCAGTTTGGGCCATAGGGATGGCTCTGGGAATTATGTTTATTTCCCAAACATCTGCATACACAGCATCATTAACGAGCTATCTATTTGGGAATATACTCCTTATTTCTAGGACAGATTTAATTGTCATTTCTATTTTAAGTTTAATCGTTCTACTTATATGCTGTTGTTTTTACAGTAAATTTTTGGCTATCTGTTTTGATGAAGAACATGCCCGTTCACGAGGAATTAATGTTGGATTTTATTATTTACTTCTATTGTGCTTAACTGCTATAACAATTGTTCTATTGGTCAGAATTGTTGGAATTATTATGGTTATAGCGCTACTTACTTTGCCTTCAGCGGTTGCTTCTTATTTTTCTAAAAAGCTATCTTCAATGATGATAATATCAATCATTTTTTGTGCTTTTTTTACAACA
>CAZVCD010000220.1:0-4874 GCA_964625675.1 uncultured Victivallales bacterium
AAATATAGCATGAATTCTTCAATTTGCATTTTTTGCAACGCTACCTTAAAAACTCCTCTACCTGAGAGGAGAAAAACATTTATCCTTCTATTAAGAGAACATTTATTTTCATTTGTTAGATTTGTAGAAACATATTTCAATCTATGTTTAGTTTTGTATGTATATTTATGGTTAAATGTTCTAATAATTGACTCGTCCATCTCCTATTCATACTCAATTAACCCGGCTTCGAAATACTGTTCGAGACGTGTCAATGCATCTGAAAGTTTCTTTTTATAATCATTACGATTTGAGAGCAATTCGTCATCAGCAAGTTGAAGAAACCCAGTATAAACTTCTTCTACCTTATCATAAGCAGTTGATATATCTGCCTTTTGTTTGTTATTCATTGTGGACACTCAGCCTATATTCAAATTCCTTCGTTGAATGCTTTTTCTAAGTCAATATGGGGTTCTGTCAGTTTATGCGTAGAACCCCCAATTGATGGAAGTTCTGTTTTTAGTTTATCAGATATTGCCCTGGTAAGTTGATATTCTAAAACACCAATTAGTTCATCAATCAGCTTTGTGTCGAACGGTGCAGGATTTATCCTGACATTAATTTCAATCAGACAATTCAAAATTAAATAAAGATTAATTTACTGATTCAATTTCTTTATACCAGAGCATCAAATTCTTTAGGAATGGATTCAAGCTCTGAAACTCTAAGATTTTTTACTTCTATATGTGAACTTTCCACATAAAAGCCGAAATAACCTTCATAAGTTATTGAAGAGTCTACATAACTGAGTATAACTTTCTCATTAATGCATAGTTCATAGTAAGTACCGCAAACTATAACTTGAACCATATAATTTTTTGAGCTTGTTGGGTTAAATTTACTATCCTGAATAACTTCATAATCATAATCCTTTTCATACAGATGATCTTCACTCTCTTTCCAAAGTCTAGCCTGGGTTATTCCACTTTGAAGATCGAGACTTATAAAATATCCGTTACCATTTCTATCCGTTCTCAAAAGAATTCCTGTCTTACCTGAACTGACAAGTTTAACATTATAATTCATTTTGAAGTTAAGAAGTTTTTGTTTGAATACAAAAAATTCGTAACCGCTTTCAGATATAAAAGATAAAGTATTGTTGTTATTACAGAAGTCTGCATACTGATTTTGAAGAAGAGAAAATATTGGAAAAACAGATTTCATATTAAAACATTTTTTTTCCAAAAGTTTAAAACCAGAAAAAGATTTTAATTTAATTCTACCACTACTGTCAATGCTAATTTCTTTCGGAGGAGGAAGTGTTTTTGTTATTTTATCTTTATCCATAGTATTAAAGAAATTCCAGGCAAGAAGTTTGTCTTCGTGCTTTGTTACTCTAAGAGCATAATTGCCTTGGGGCATTAGCACGTTATCAGTAAAAGCTCTATAAGGCCCGAACATAGATTTAGAATACCAGTAATGGATTTTAACATCTTCTCTTATACCTCCAAATAGATAATATTTATTTTTTGCTTTATAGAGAACTGGTACTTCAATATCATCATAAGCTCCAGGGAAAAAAAGAGGTGGTAACCATTCAAAACGGTTAAGTTCAATTTCTTGTGCTATTCCTACACAACCGCGCCTGATCATCGGACCGTAAGGTACTCTTGCATTTACTAAAACATAACCTTTCCCCTTTTCTGAATAATAGTAAGGATCTCGACAACTAACCCAATGCCTGCCTTCGTGAACGGAACTTTCGTAAAATGGCCCTGGAATACTTAGAGGATAACTTGAGTCTTGACGTTTTTCCCACTTATAAAGATCATTTGAAACAGCCATTCCTATTCGCTGTACTCTACCTTTTTCTCTTCTGCAAATTCCAGTATAAAACATCCTCCAAAGATCTTTTTTAGTAGGGTGTTTAGACACATGCATTGTCCACAACATATCGTCGTCCCAACTTTCTGGTTCACCTATAAAAATAGCGTTTTTCACCCTTTTCCAGAAAAAAGCGTTTTCACTTACTGCATGGGCAATATAATCATGATTAGGAAGGATGAGATGGAATAAATGAAATATCCCATCATGCTTAATAACATCTATATCCCCAAGCTCGGATCTATCAAAACTAATACCGTTATACATAATATCTCAACTTCGATTTTTTTGTTAATTATTTGTTTTAAATAGAGCCAAAGTATTTTAAACCTTCCAGAATTCCATTAGCTAAACTTTCATTTGCAAAGTATATTTTTTTATTTTTCTTCAGCTTTTCAAGTTCACTGCTGTAGTTGCCTACCACTGTAGCATTAGCTTTAGTCATAAGCATCCCTTCATCGTTTCCGCTGTTCCCAAAAACTGAAAAATCCTCTATAGGTATATGCCACTTAAAGCTTAAATACTTTATAGCTTTACCTTTACCGGCTCTAAAAGGAAGAAAATCAATAAAAGATTTTTCAGAAAAAAGAACTTTCGCTTTAAGTCTATAAAAATCCAGAAGCCTGTAGATTTCAGCTATGTCATCATCTGCAAATTCTTTGTTAGCATAGTAACTGAGTTTATAATCCCATTGAGCCTCTTTTTCTTGCATGACCAGAGCAGGCATGTTTTCAATTGCGTTTATTATCTTTTCTCTCTTCCAAAGATAGGAAATGTGTTTTTCCCACCCCTTGTCCAATATCATATTTCCCCCATAGTATATTTCAGTACCGGCTGAGCATATCATAATATCAGGCTGGGGAAGACCGTGCTGCGTAATGGCATCTTCAGTCAATTGTTTATTTCTACCTGTAGCCAGGCCGAAAACAGTATCTTCTCCAACACGGTTCAGATATTCTATAAATTCAGGAAGCCCTTCATTATTCTCCCGGCCAATAAGAGTATCGTCTATATCTGTAATAATTACTCTTTTCACATTTGAAAATTTTCTGCCGACAGATATTGAAAGAGAAGTTCTCTCGGTTTTATTATTTTGTTCTGAATCTTTTTGCAAAAGCGTTTCAAGTGAATTAACATACTTGTCAACATGTGATTTCCATGAGTAATGTTTAAAAACATTTACTATGCTGTTTTCAGAATACATCTGCCATAATGCATTATCACTTATAATTTTTTTTACGGCTTCTGCAATTTTTTTATCATCGTCTATATCAATTACTATTCCATTGGAACATTGGGAAATTATCTCTTTAGGACCACCAGCATCTGGAGCAATAACCGGAAGCCCTGAAGCTGCGGCTTCCAATATAGTAAGGCCGAAATTCTCTCCGCGAGTCGCATTTATAAAAACACCTTTATTTAAAGCTGCAATCCTGTATACTTCAGGTATTTCTGTACGTGAATTATTTTTTTTAGGAATTGCAAGTTTTCCATATAGATCATATCTGTCAAGAAGTAAAAGGAGTTCTGTAAGAACTTCACACTCTTCTTGAGGCATCTGTCTAATATCTTTTCTGATACCTGCAAAAATAACCAAATTAGCAAGAGTTTGAAGTTGTTCATCATTGCCGTAAGCCTTTATTATAGTTTCAAAATTTTTTCTTTTATCAGCTCTTCCTATAGCAAGAATCATCGGTTTACCAGGTTCATATAAAAATTTGCCTATTTCATTCTGCATCCTGTTATAAGCAATTTCGCTTTCGATATCCATTTCGCTGCCGGGAAGAGTATGTTTATAGTACGAGTAAAAAACATTTGAATTATAACCTGGAGGATTAATTATAAAATCTGCTGATTTGGCTGCATTGTAATAACTATATTGTGTTTTAATTTCATTCTCAGTACTAGCTATTACAAGACGTGAGTGTGAAATCGCATTCTCTTCTACTTTTATACGATGCTTAATGTTATATTTTTTATCTATGTCATCTCCAGAGACCCCTTCCATTTCCAGCATTTTAAGTTTATACTGTCCCAATGAGTGTCCGGTCATTACCATAGGCATATCATATATTATACTGATTTGCTGTGCAACATACGAACCATCAGCGTAATGGCCGTGCACAATGTCAGGAACTTGTTCTTCTTCACGGTTAAAACGAATTAGATTATCAACCATTTCATCAAGATAAGGCCATAATGTTTCTTTCGGCCTGTACTTTACCCCCCCACACTGGACTCTTATTATTCTTATTTTTTCATCTATATTTTCAACTTTAACAGAATAATCTAAAGAGTATCTTCTGTCTGAAATATATCTTGTTATTAAATCGACTTTAGTTATTTTCTCATTTTCCCTCATTTCTGATAGTAGTTCCACCAGATATTTAACCTGCCCTCCGGTATCTCGATCGCTTCCTATCTCAGGGTTTTTATATCTTATTAGTCCATGTGGACTTATCATTTGAATATGCATCAATCAACTCCTCCATATAAATTTTAAAATCAGTAGTTGCTGCTTACACGCTACAGTAGCGCAGAATATATACATTGATGGTCAGTAATTTATAGACGTATACTGTAAATTTACCCACCTTTTTTGAATTCTGTTCTAAATTGAGCTAAATATTTATAAAATGTTTTTCTTCCAACTCCAACTGATTTACAGACTGCATCAGCAGTTCTATCGGAATTTTAATAAAGAATATTTGCCTGTTCAATTTTTTCAGGATTTGTTCTTGGCCGTCCTCCTGATAAACCTCTGGCTCTTGCAGATTCTGACTAGTTTCAGCCCGTTCTGCTTTAAGTTTTTTCATAATTATGAAGCATGACAGTAGTTTCAGGTCGGGATGTGAAGCGTCACGGTTAGAAACGTACATGTCGTTGCTCTAGTTGACACACGTTTATGATGCATTGCCGCAGCTCCGAACAGCCTCCTTGATCGCGGGAATCAAGGAAGGCACAACACTTACAGAAGTTATACCGCACTTCACGAGCCTAGACACGGATTC
>CAZVCD010000221.1:0-4865 GCA_964625675.1 uncultured Victivallales bacterium
ACATTCTGATAAGCTATTGTAGACAACTGTTTAGCCAGTGTGTATAGAGTCTGTGCTACTTTATTGAACTGTTTTTCTGACATTATTGTAACTTCTCTATACGCTTTAAGAAAATCTTCTTTGTCTGCACCAATAACGTCCGCATATAATAATACCTTCTCTTCTCTTTGCGTTTTATTTCTAACCTGTCCTATCAACCATGTAGCTATATGTTTTCCACCAACCATAATACTAGCACCAGCATCCCATAGTCCTCCACTCATGCATGGTTGCACTATAGGGCCGAAGGAATTGGGTTGTCCAAGTATTTTGTCCGATTCTTGACAATTTTTACAACCTATCTTAGTTGGTCTAATAATATCTCGACATAAACGACAGAAGTTGCTGGGATTTGTTATTGGAACACCATCAGGTGTAGTAATAATAGAAGCAACACCTGTTGCTTCAGCAAATTGATCTTGAATAATTTGAATTTCTTTAATATTAAATAGATTTTCAAAAAGAATACTACTAACATCATCCACTGGATGTGTAAGTGCAATTAATCTGCTTTCCAATGCTTCTTTAATATGGTATTGCTCTGTAATATCACTAAACACTAAAACTGCACCAATGATTTCTTCTTCATCATTTATAATAGGAGAAGCAGAATCGGAAATCTGATATTCAGATCCATCTTTAGAAATAAGCACGGTATGGTTGGCTAAGCCCGTAGCCTTACCTTGAGAGATGACAGTGTCAACTGGATTAATAACAGGCTGCCTTGTTTTTGAGTTAAATATTTTGAATACTTCTGCTAGTGGGAGTCCTTTTGCTGTATCAAATGTCCAGCCTGTTAGTTTTTCAGCCATAGGGTTCATTTGAGTAATATTACTGTAAAGGTCAGTAGCCAAAACAGCATCACCAAGTGACTCAAGTAGCACACGAAGATTCTGCTCCTTATTTTTAATAATCTCTTCCATGTTTTTGCGTTTAGATATATCAATACCAACACCAGCGAGGAATAACTTTCCATCAATTTCCATTCGTTGTCCTGTAAAGAAGTATGCTATTTGCTCTCCACTTTTGGTTAAGAGAAGGCCCTCCATAGAACTTGTTCCATGGTCAAATGCTTCCTGCATACGCTTCGCGCAAAGGTCTCTGTCAACGAGAAAATCTAATGCCGTCATTGAATCAAGCTCTTCGTTCGAATAACCTGTTATTGTTTTCCAGTTATTATTTCTCTTTAAAAACTTGGAACTTTCCTTTTCAAAAACATAGAAAAGCCCCGGTATGCTCTGCATTACATTATTTGAAAATTCCTTTTCAGCAATAATAGAAAGTTCCATCTCTTTGCGATAGGTAATATCAGTTACAGAACCATCATACCTAATTACATTTCCTTTTTCGTCAAAAATCGGCAATCCATGATCAAAAACCCATCGCATATGCCCATTATCTTTGTTCAGCAAACGATATTCAGAGTGATTCTCTTTCTTGTTTGAAATTGCATCAACAAATAAATTAACAGCATTTTCCTTATCATCAGGATGAATAGAGTTTGGCCATACATGAGGGTCATTGTAGCATTCTTCGGGAGAGCATCCAGTCCAATCTTTCCATTTATCTGATATAAAAAGAATAGTTCCATTTTTATCAGGCAATGCAGAATACAGTACATCCGGTACACCCTGAATCAGACTTCTATATTTTAGCTCAAGTGCCTGTAAATTTAGTTCCATCTCTTTGCGTTTACTTATATCAATAATTGCTATGCGAATCCTTGAAACAACTCCATCTGAATTCTCTTTAGGTACACATTCCAGTGAGACATAAAATTCATTTCCATCTTTTTTAAGAAGTGTTGTTTCAAAATTTTGTTCAGAGTTTGAAGTAAAAACTTTATGGCAAAGTAAAGAGAAAGTATCTCTGTCATCTTCCGAAAGAAAACTAAAAAAACCTTGCTTGTATAAAAACAACCTACTAACACCAAGCATTTTGCATATAGTAATATTTGTATCAGCTATATTAAACTTTGTGTCCAGTACAATATATCCAACAGGAGCAAAATCATAAAGATCAGCATATTGGTTTCTTGCATCAGATAAATCCATATGTGCTTTTCGCAACTCATCATTCTGTATTTCAAGTTCTTTTTGATGAAGCCGAAGTTCTTCTTCTATTTTTTTTCGTTCAGTTATATCTGTTGCATATATATTCAAGTAATTTGTACCTTTAAGCGGGACGAATATCCAGGAAAAAGTACTATTATTTTTATGAGTTTCTTCTATTTTGTTAATAGAACTAGAAGCTATAGCTTTATCAATTACATCATTCCATAGATTGAAATTATTGCCGGGTGCAATATCTTCATCAATTAAAATATCAACAGCAGCCTCATTTGCATTAAGAATTATTTTTTCATCAGAAATACGTAAAACAGGATTTGGATTCTCAAGTGGAAATTTAGAAAGTTGAGTTAAATCATTATTTGCTTGTGCCAAATTATCTACCATTTGGTTGAAGGATACGCCAAGTTCGCCTATCTCATCCTTTGATTTTATATTAATTTTAGTATCTAAATTCCCATCGCCTATTTTTCTGACGAAACTGGCTAATTCTCTTATAGGTTTAGTAAATTTTCGCACAGATATTATGATAATAATAAGAATGAATAAGAAAGTAATAGCTATAATGATTATTGTTTTATTTCTTAATGCAATAGCAGGTGCAAAAGCTGTAGCAGTTGGTATATGAACTAATAAAAACCAGCCATTCCCTCTAAAATCCAAATATCCATGCTCTTTAACAACAACAAAAATATTTTCTTTATCTTGAAAAGAAGAATAAATAATACGACTTTCCCCTGCCTTTAATGATTTAGCTTTTTTAAATAATTCCCAGTTAGAAATGCTATCTTTCAGGATTCCTTTTCTGTTATGAGACGAATAAAGGATTAAACCATTTTTATTAATTAAATCTATGCCTAATACTCCATTTTCTTTTTTATGTTTATAGGAGGTATTACTGGTTAAAAAATGTATTATACTAATAGGCATTCTTGCTGTAACTACACCGAAGATTTTACCCTTTTTGTTTTTAACAGGAGATGTAAAATATATACATGGAATTTTTAAACCTTCAGAATGACTAATATTAGAAGCAGCAGAAATCTCACCTTTCAGTACCTTTTTCCAGTATTTTGTAATTGGATGCGTTATACCCAAATCCAGCCCTGCCGTATCAGATATCCTCTTTCTACTCAAATCAAAAAAAGATAAAGACGCATATGTTTTATACACATTTCTATATTCAATCAGTCTTTGAGTTATCTGTTTTGGAGTAGATTCCATAGAAGTTATAATAGGGTCTGTCGCTATCAGTTTTATGTCTGAATATCTTTCATACAAATTCCTACTTATTTTATCCATTAATTGGATAGCATGATTTTCTAATCTGGTCTTAATCTGGGTGTCTAATGTTTTAAGATTAGAAAAATAAACAAAAGTAGTAATAATAGTCCCAGCAAGTACTACTAATGTAAATAACAAAATAGAAAGTTTTGTCGAATATTTCATTTGTCTTTCTCTTTACTCAGTTCTATTAAAATTTTTGGTTCTATAATCTTGCTGTAATCCGGCATCTGTGCCATTTGACCTCTAGAGATATAAAAATCTGATATAATTCTAGCATTAGTTAATAAAGAAACCTGATTTCCTGTGTCTTTCATGCACTCTATATTCTCATTTAAATCAAGCAAATGAACCCCGTTAATTCCATTATCCATTTCTTCTTTACTCATATTAAGAGCCTTAGCCATAATTTCAATTGCCTCTTTTCTGTTACTAAAAATAAAATCTCTAGCCTCAAGCATTGTTTTTACTATTTTTTTTATTGCTAGCGGTCTATCTTTGACTATTTTAGACTTAAACGCAAGAACATCTGTTATTATTCCTGGATAATCGCCTGCTTTTGCAAGGATAATATATCCCTGCATCAATGCTTTAGAGGTTGTCGGTTCCCAAGTATGACCTGCATCAATTTTTCCGCTATTCAAAGCATCTAACACTCTGTCTGCAGATATATTCTCAAATCGTGTTTCGCTTTCATCCAATCCAGATAAGAGCAAAGCGTTCAAAACAAAAAAATGTGAAAAACTGTTAATTCCCTCAACTCCAACTACTTTAGTTTTAAGTAATGATAATGAATTAATTTCTGGTTTTCCAATTATGCTATCTCCTTTGGTAGAATAATCCGAAACATAAACTACCTGACTGGAAATCCCTTCTGTATTATGAAATAAAGTATCAGCAAAAACTTCAAATACTCCATCAACATCGCCATCTGTATACAGCTTATTAGCATCTACATAGTCTTTTATATAAATTAATTCAACATCAACATTATTCTTTTTAAATAGACCTTTTTCCTGTGCTAATAGGGCATGTGCATAGCCAGGCCAGGCATTAATAGCTATTTTTATTGGTTTTTTTCAGGTTTCTCTCTACCACAGGCTGAAATAATAATAAGTAGAGTAATAGCAACAAATGCAAAATATATTTTTTTGCGGATTTTTATGTCTTTCATATTAGGGAATATTTCATTAACGGCTTTTTTGGGTAAGCGTGACTTCTTATTGTGCTTAAAACAGCACATAATAAATATACTCCATTTTAAGATTAACATAGCAAAGCAGTATTAAGTATACTATATAAGTAGGATTTTAACAACGTCAACATACTAGGTTAGATAAAGAGAGTGTATAATTAGTCACTATGAAAGCTAGAGAGTCAAGAGCTATATATTTTATGTTTATACTTACTCTATGCCTTAATTTTATCCCATATGCTGACATATTTTTCATTGTCAGCGCCAAAATCTTTAAT
>CAZVCD010000222.1:0-4856 GCA_964625675.1 uncultured Victivallales bacterium
TAGAGGAGTTTTTAATGCAGCCCTTTCTCCCTTTTTTTCGAGACGATACTCTTAAAAACTTAGAAACCCCTGCGACCCACCCTGCTCAACTCTCTTCTACGCTCACTATCAGTTTAATCCTGACCGCAGCACGACCAACATAATTAAACTTGCCGTTCGCTTCGTTTTTTCCTATCCAGGAAAAGCTCGTTTCTCTCGTAGGGTAGGGGATTACCCCCTTCGACCCCATAACACTATAGGTATGTTTTGACCTTCACTATTTTTTTGTTACGCTGTATCATTTTTACAATATTCCCATATTTCTTACCTGACCTGATTGTTGTTTGTTGCCTGCTCATCCTGCTCGTTGCCCTGGCAGAAAAAGCTAGATTTTTCCTGCGAAAACTAAGACAAGCCACGCCATCGGTGCGTTTGTCTTTTAAATCTTTGGGTGAATTTAAACAGAGGGGGGTAAATCGTCATAGGATTTTAGTCAATTAATCCGATAGTTATTGAGAGCATCTAAAATAAAACAGTCAATAAATAAACTACCTTGCACTACAGAACACGTTCGCTTCCAGGGCCTATATATATTGCACTCTTTCCTTTAAGGTATCCTACGACCTTAGCAACTGAAACTTTTGGTGGTACGGATATAAGAATATGAACATGATCTTTGCAAATATGCCCTTCTAATATTTCACTGTCAACACGACTGGCTAGGTCTTTTAATATCTGTGGCAAATGCTTTCTTAGCTGACCATATAAAACTTTTTCCCTATATTTCGGTATAAATACTATATGATATTTGCATTCCCAGCTCGTATGAAATAAACTTTGATATGTATTCATGAATTTCTCCTTATTTCTGAATCCCTTAAAAGATTCACAGTAAAGAGAAATTCTTTCTAATCAAGCAAAAGTCAAACTATTGGGAGTCCCGCCGGCAGAGCCGGGGGTTTACCATATTGTTATTATCAATATGGCAAATAAACTGTAAAAATAGGAAGTTTCACCGGTGGAAAACCATCACGGCATTACTTTTGATTTTTATATACAATAAGTCGAAAAATAGGACATCACTATATATTGCTTACATATTTTTAAAAAAATAGAGATGTCCTGTTAGTAGCACTGATAGCTGAAATGCATCTGTAATGTTGAACAATCACCAGGTATTTTCTTTTTTTGAGCTATTCCTGCAGCGACTAGTCCGCCGAAGCTTTAGCGCAGGAGGAAGCTGCTTTTGAAGCCTTTCAAGGCTCCTATTATATGAAGTCGAGTGAGTTTTGAATGCTGCTTAGTAGAAGTTTTAATCATCATATCTATAATTTTAATTTTTACTGCTTTGTTTAGATTGACCAAGTAATCCTCCACTTTAATAATAAAAGACATATTCCATTAAATACTTTAAATTCATTTGAATTATTATTTATGTGAACTATTATTCACATAACATAGGAGTATTTATGAATGGATTGAAAATAAAAACAGAGATAAGACAAAAACAGATAAGAGAAGCTGCTCTTGGTATTATCGATGATGAGGGTTTACACAAGCTGACTATTGCAGCTATTGCTGAAAAAGTAGGAATTACTAAGAGCAATATCTATAGGCATTATTCTGGTAAAAATGATATTATAGTAGATATTATAAAAATGATAAATCTTAATCTTCAGAAAGTTGTTTCAGATTCTGCACATATTGAACCTGTACTAAAACGGCTAAAGTATATTTTTTTAAGTCATCTTGTTCTTTTGGAAAAGAATAAAGGTGCTCCTCTCATTATTTTTACCAACAAGAGCTATATGAATAATTCTAATATTAAAATCACTATGACACAAACAATGAAAAGTTATATTAATTCTGTACAGGGCATTATGCGCAATGGAATTAATGATGGAAGTTTAAGGAGCAACTTAAATGTTGATTCTATAGGAGTAACATATCTTGGGCTAATTCAGTCGATAATACTTCAGTGGATTATTTCAAATGGTTCTTTTTCACCTGAAGAAAGAGGAAAGGAAGTATGGAGAATATTCATCAGCGGAATTTCTTGTTTTGAAAGAGATCAATCAAAAATTCAACATAATAAGTTATACAAAAACTAATAAGGTAGGTACATGGATATCAATAAAAAAACAATCAGGGGCTGGCTCAAAAAAATCATAAAACCATTATTAATTATTATTATATTATTAGGTGTTGTCTATTGGTTTAAGTTTTCGCCTATGCCTGTTGAAACATATAAGGTTGAACGCGGTAATGTCGCTTCTGTAGTAATGGGCACCGGAACATTAGATGCTAAAGTAAAGATGATTATAAGCTCTAAAATTTCAGGTCGTTTAGAGAATATTATGACTGATCAAGGTGATAAAGTTTCCAAAAAGCAATTACTGACAACACTTGATGATGATCAGCTAAACCTACAGGTTGAGGTAGCACAGGCAAATTTAATAACAGTAGAATCATCTGTAAAAAAACTCCAGGCCAATTTAGAGTATAGCCAGGCAGTATTAGACAACGCAGTAATATTTTTTAATAGATATAAAACACTTGTCTCAAAAAATGTGGTTAGTCAGGAAAAATTTGACAGCGCTACTGAAGAGCTGGGAACAGCCAATGCAAAATACAGCAGTGCAAAAGAGGCTATGGTTGAAGCTCAAAATAAAGTTTTTGAAGCTCAAAAAGTATTAAAACTTCGTAAATCACAATTGGATGATACACAAATTAAAGCCCCTTTCGATGGGATAATTACGCAAAGAGAACGTGATCCAGGTGATATTGTAATTCCAGGGTCAGCCATTTTATCACTTATCTCCACTAATGTCCTTTGGGTTAGTGCTTGGGTAGGTGAAACTGAACTAGCAAAAGTAAAAGTAGGACAGCCTGTTAAAATCATTTTCAGATCAGAGCCAAAGCGCATGTTTCCGGGGAAAGTTGCTAGAATTGCAAATAAAGTTGACAGGGAAACACGTGAGTTTATTGTGGATGCTACTGTTAAAGAACTACCTGTAAACTGGGCTATTGGTCAACGTGCTGAGGTTTACATTGAAACCGGAAACAAAAATAATGTTCTATTAGTTCCAGAAAAGTATATAAAATGGCAAAATAATATCTCAGGGGTTTTTGTAGATAATGGCGGTTATTCATCATGGCATCCAATTAAAACAGGGTTACAGGGAAATGGTTTTGTTGAAATTATTAATGGGGTACAGGCGGGAGACAAAGTTCTGAATTCTATAAATATTAAAGACAGATTGACTAACAGCACAAGGATATATGTTAAATGAATCTTGCAATTAAAGATATTCGACATAATTTAGGCCGTTTTATTTTTACTTCTATTGGAATTGGAATGCTCTTGATGATTGTCATGGGAATGGGTGGAATATATCGGGGAATTATCGAAGACGCCACATTGCTTATTGATGATATTGGGGCTGATATATGGATTGTCCAAAATGATACGAGAGGTCCGTTTGCTGAACTTTCTCGTATCCCGAGAAACATCTCATTTAGAGCACAGACTATACCAGGAGTAGCAACAGCCAGAACTTTTGTACAGCACACCATCCAGCGACAATATAAAGAAAAACAACTGCGTATGTCGGTAGTTGGACTGGATTGGCCTATAGATAAGGGTCAGTGGGTGCCTTTGATCTCAGGAAGAATATTAAACCAGAATCATTATGAAATGATTGCTGATCAATTACTGGGCTTGGAACTTGGCGAGAAAATTAAATTAGGTAAAAATAATTATACAGTAGTAGGTATTACAGCAAATATGATCAGTTCAGGAGGTGATGGAATAGCATTTTTTACTATTCAGGATGCTTTGGATATCCAGTTCAATCAATCAGGAGAAACAACCAGACTTGAAAGAAATTCTCGAGGTGTGAGGATGAGTAAAAGTGATCTAGGGTTAAAGCAGCCTGGGTTAATCGAGTTTGCTCAGCAGTCATCTTCTAAATTACCAGGACTCTCAGATACTCAGGTAAGTGCTGTTATTCTCAAGCTTTCCCCTGGGGCAGATCTAAGAAAAGTTATGAATATTATCAAAGGCTGGGAGGATGTTTCCGCGTATACAAGTGAGGGTGAAAGACAATTGCTATTGACAGGTTCAGTAGAAAAAGTTAAAAAGCAAATTGGTCTATTTAGTATTCTATTGACTATTATTTCTGCTATTATCATGGCTCTGATTCTTTACACATTAACATTAGATAAGATCCACAGTATTGCTTTGCTTAAGTTAATTGGCGCTTCAAATTGGGTTATTTTAAAACTAATCTTGCAACAGGCTTTTATTTTAGGCTTATCAGGCTATGTAATTGCATATTTATTAGGACAGAAAATATTTCCTAACTTTCCCAGAAGAGTAATTTTGACAGATGGCGACCTTATTCAGTTGGGAATAATAGTTCTTATAATTTCAGTCGTTTCGAGTCTGCTTGGCATCATTAAGGCCCTGAAGGTGAAACCTAATGAAGCATTAAATTGAGGAATTTATGAAAAATAAACTTGCAATTCAGGTTGAAGGATTGAAAAAGGTATATGGTAGCGGTAATACTGAAGTTATTGCAATGCGAAATGCATCCATGCATATCTCTTATGGTGAAATAGTAGCATTACTGGGACCCAGTGGTTCGGGTAAATCAACTTTTCTTACTGCGGTAGGTCTAATCAACCCACCTACATCAGGACAAATTACAATTAGTGACCAATTAGTGCTGAATGGACCGGAAGCGGTGGTAAATCTGAAAAATTTTAGAAAGAAACATATTGGGTTTGTGTTTCAAAAATCCAATTTAATACCCTTTTTAACGGTAGTGTTGCAAAAAATAAAATCAAGCTATAATGGTGATGTGATCCGGGCA
>CAZVCD010000223.1:0-1361 GCA_964625675.1 uncultured Victivallales bacterium
ACCTTAACACCTAAAACTTAAAACTTTATGTGCTTTCAGCACAGACACTAAATATCAAAACATCAAGCTACCAAACCAAGGAGTAAATCCTGTTGTGATTTTTATTTATAACGAGAAAATCATTACAGGGATAAGAAATCAGGTTTAACGAAAAGACCTGAGTTTAATGCCTAAAACACCTAGCGACTAATTAGTGCAGAGTTTACCAACCAGTGCATTTACTAATAATATCAGCATCGACTCCTTCTGCACTTAATCTAGAGGCTATCTCCACCCTTATCTTCTTTTCATCCGAACCTGACATCTGTTCTTCTCTTTCAGTCACATCTTTTTCTACAAATGCAATATAATTTTCTATATTCGTATTAACCATAAAAGATTCAATCCAGCGAATTTTTCCATCCGGCCTAATTATTCGAAAAATCCGTTTTCCTGGTGTCGTAGTTTTTCCATATATCCAGTCTCGTTCCAGCAGTTTTTTATCATCAGGATGAACACATACATTATACCAGAAATCTTTTTCATTAAGAAATCTTTCAGCTGGATAACCATACAGAGACACTACAGATTCTGAAATATAAAAAAGTTTATATTTTGGTGAAACATACTGAAGCCATACAGCATGAAGCGAATTATTCAACGCTGCTTCGAGAAGAGTTCTTATTTCTTCAGCCTTTTTCCTATCTGTTATATCTACAAATGTACCAACAAGTCCTGTTATTTTGCCAACAGAATCCCGTATCGGAATCTTAGATATAAGTCCCCACTTTTTTTTTCTAGAGCCGGGAATGTATCCTTCTCGATTAACTACAGACTGTTTCGCTAATAAGACATCTCTATCTTCTTCTGTATTGCTCTTTGCTTCCTTGGAGGGGAAAAATGAAGAATCATTCTCTCCTACCACCCTATAATCGGAATTTAAAGAGATATTTTGAAGGAAAATATCATTTGCTGTTATATAGTTCAACCTGGCATCTTTAACATAAAACATTGTATGCATTGTAGATAAAAGAGCATTTATAATAACTGTAGCCTGATTCATCTCCTTATTTAAAACGCTTATTTCTCTGACTATTCCATCAAATTTAGACTGTCTCAATCCAACATCTCCACCTGCTAGTGACAGCCAGCCCTCTACAGACTTAGATAACTCATCCTTTACTACATCTTCATTCGACTTTAAATCAGAAACTTCATCTACTCTCACATTAATTATACCTGCCATTACCCTAATACTGGCTTCACTAGGAGTTCGCTTACCTGACTCCCATTCCCACAAAGTAGATCTGACTATACCAGCAGTACTGCAAAATTCCTTTACAGAAAATCTAGCTTTCTTGCGTAATTCTTTGAATTTATCC
>CAZVCD010000223.1:1461-4835 GCA_964625675.1 uncultured Victivallales bacterium
AAATCAAACACTTTTGTCTTATTATCGCATATATATGTATTATATATCACTAATATCTATTTAAAAGTTCGATTTAGGACAAATATTAATTAATATTACTTATAATATTGAATTATCTTTTAAAAACGTTTAATAAATAAGGTGAAATATGATTACTATTGATGGAAATTCGCTTACAATTGAAGATGTCATCAACATCTGTAAGAACTATGAAAAAGTACAGCTCTCTCCCGCAGCAGAGCCTAAAATAACTGAATCGCGTGAATACGTAGAAAAAGTTTTAAAAGAAAACAGAACTGTTTACGGGATTACAACAGGTTTTGGTGAGCTTGCAAACAAAAGTATCTCACCCGATAAAGCAGAAAAACTTCAGGAAAATATTATACGCAGTCATTCAACTGGCGTAGGAAAACCTTTTGACGAAGATGTAGTCAGAGGCGTTATTCTATTGAGAGCAAATGCCCTTGCCAAAGGACACTCCGGCGTAAGAATAATAGTAATAAAAACACTTTTAGAGCTTTTAAATAAAAAAATATATCCATATATCCCATCACAGGGTTCCGTTGGCGCAAGCGGAGACCTGGCTCCTCTATCTCATCTGGCTCTTGCTTTAATAGCTGAAGGTGAATGTTTTGTTGATGGAAAACGTACTCCTGCAAATGTAGTTCTGGAAAAAGCCGCAATAACACCATTAAGGCTCAAAGCAAAAGAAGGTCTTGGATTAATCAACGGCACACAGGTTATGGCATCTCTAGGTTGTCTTGCAGTCGAGCAGGCTAAAATACTTTTAAAAAATGCCCAGATTGCCGGTGCTATGAGCCTTGAAGCACTTAAAGGCACAGCCAAAGCTTTTGACTCTAGAATCCATGAACTCCGCCCTCACCCGGGACAATTGCAGGTTGCTGAAAATATACGCAATCTTATTGAAAACAGTGAAATTATTGCATCGCATAAAGACTGCTGCAAAGTACAGGATGCCTACACATTAAGATGCATGCCTCAGGTTTATGGTGCCGTTGCAGATACGATTAGTCATGTAGATCGTATACTCTCAATAGAAATAAATTCCGCTACAGACAATCCGCTAATCTTCCCAAAAGAAGATGAAGCAATTTCCGGTGGAAACTTTCACGGCGAACCATTAGCATTTGCAATGGATTTTCTTGGAATAGCCCTTTCTGAAATAGCCAATATTTCTGAAAGAACAATAGACAGACTTGTCAATCCGCATAAATCTGGACTGCCTGCATTCCTATCACGTGACAACGGCCTTAACTCCGGTTTCATGATAGCTCAATATACAGCAGCATCACTTGTATCTGAAAATAAAGTACTGGCTCATCCATCCAGTGTAGATTCCATACCGACATCTGCGGGACAGGAAGATCATGTAAGCATGGGAACAACCGCTTCAAGACATGCTAGAGATATTACACACAACGTAGAACAGGTGCTTGCAATTGAGATGCTTGCTTCTGCACAGGGAATGGATTTCTGGGATATGGAACCTGGAAAAGGAACAAAATTAGCACATGATTTTATTCGTGAACACGTTTCATTTATGGATGAAGACAGAATTTTATATATAGACATGGAAGTTGCAAAAAAACTTGTTACTTCAGGTGAAATAGTAAAAGCTGTAGAAAAATTTATAAAATTGAAATAATTGGGGGATACTAAAATGACTAGACCAATGTATATGGAGTTAAAACCTTCAAATCCAATAAGAGCTAAAAGAGGAACCAAGCTAAGAGCAAAGACATGGGAGGCAGAAGCTGCCCTCAGAATGCTGGAAAACAATTTAGATCCTACAAATGCTCTAATACCCGACGAACTTATAGTTTATGGTGGAGCAGGAAGAGCTGCTAGGAACTGGAAAGAATATCATAAAATTGTAAAAGCTCTAATCAATCTTGAAGAAGATGAAACACTTATAGTTCAATCTGGAAAACCCGTAGGTATAATCAGAACATACCGTAACAGTCCAAAAGTACTTATTGCCAACAGCAATATTGTACCAGCATGGTCTACACAGGAAAACTTCGATATATATGACCAGATGGGGCTGACTATGTACGGCCAAATGACAGCCGGAAGCTGGATATACATCGGCACACAGGGAATTCTGCAGGGAACATTCCAGACTTTAGCTGCGATAGCAGACGATCATTTCGGTGGAACACTTGCCGGTAGATTCGTACTGACTGGTGGCCTGGGCGGAATGAGCGGAGCTCAACCTCTTTCTGTTACAATGAATGACGGAGTAATAATCAATATTGAAGCTGATTATGACCGCACAAAAAGAAAAGTGGATGAAGGCTATTGCGATAAAATGACTAAAAGCCTGGATGAAGCAATCGCATGGATGAGAAAAGCTGTAGAAGCAAAAAAACCTCTTTCAATCGGCTTAGTCGGCAACTGTGCAGAAGTAGTGCCAGAATTGGTAAAAAGAGATGTTATTCCTGACATAGTAACAGACCAAACATCTGCTCATGATTTAATGGATTATGTTCCAATAGGTAATTTTAAAGAAACACAGAAACTCCGCTGCACTAATCCGGATGAATACAAAAGACAGTCACTTGAAGCAATCAAACTTCATACACAGGCTATTATAGATATGCAGGACAAAGGCGCTATCGCATTTGACTACGGCAACAACCTCCGTGGACAAGCAGAAAAAGGCGGATTAAAAGTAAGAGACGAAAATGGTAAATTCCTTTATCCTGGATTTGTTCCGGCATATATTCGTCCGCTTTTCTGTGAAGGCCGCGGACCTTACAGATGGGCTGCACTCTCTGGTGATATTTCCGATATAGACAAACTCGACGATCTCGTACTTGAAATGTTCCCGGAAGACAAAATTCTCTGCCGTTGGATTAAACTAGCAAGAAAAGCTGTTCCACAGCTTGCACTGCCTAATCGTGTTTGCTGGCTCGGCCTTGGCGACAGAGCTGGATTTGCACTTAGAATGAATGAAATGGTAAAATCAGGTGAGTTAAAAGCTCCTATCGTAATTGGGCGTGATCATCTAGACTGCGGTTCAGTAGCTTCTCCAAACAGAGAAACAGAAGATATGAAAGACGGCAGCGATGCAATAGCTGACTGGCCAATGCTGAACGCAATGTCCGCTGTAGCCTGTGGTGCTGACTGGGTATCACTGCATAACGGCGGTGGTGTAGGTATTGGCAACTCAACACATTGCGGACAGGTTATTGTAGCAACCGGAACTGATGAAAAAGCAGAAGCACTTCAGCGTGTACTTACAGCTGATCCAATGTTCGGTGTTTTTCGTCATGCTGATGCCGGATACGAAGCCGCAATCAAATGTGCAAAAGAAAAAAATGTAAAAATTCCAGGAATTACGGTGTAAT
>CAZVCD010000224.1:0-4824 GCA_964625675.1 uncultured Victivallales bacterium
TATTAGGTGAAGTTTCTACTGATACTCTCAAAAGGGTTGTAGCAGGAGGAGAATTCTGTGATATTGATATAGCGAAAATGTATTCCAATTGTTATTTTATTAATAAATATGGTCCGACAGAGACAACGGTTACTTCCATACAATATATTTTCGATACAAATAGGCCTGAATACCTACCTATAGGTAGGCAGCTTCAAAACACATTCGTTTATCTTCTCGACACCTCTTTAAATCCAGTTCCGGTAGGAGTCCCTGGGGAGTTATATATAGGCGGGGATGGATTAGCAAGAGGTTATCTGAATCGTCCTGAGTTAACCTCTGAGCGTTTTATTTCTAATCCCTTTGCTACGGAAGCGGACAGGAAAGCCGACCGTAATCTTCGCATATACAAGACGGGCGACATCTGCCGTTATCTTCCTGACGGCAATATAGAGTTTATTGGCCGTAATGACGATCAGATCAAAATACGCGGTTTCCGTGTAGAGTTAGGCGAGATAGAGAATAAACTCTCTTCGTTTGATGGAATAAAACAGTCGATAGTACTGTGCATAGAGACAGATTCAAATAAATATCTTGCAGCTTATTATGTGTCAGAAGAAGAGATATCCCGTGATGAACTGCATAGTTACCTCTCAGAGCTTCTGCCTGACTATATGGTGCCTTCAGTGTTTGTGTATATGGATGAATTTCCTTTGAATACTTCGGGTAAAGTGAACAAAAAAGCATTACCGGATCCAGAGTTCAAGGGAGATGAGGATAACTATGTAGAGCCTTCAACGGATATAGAGATACAGCTCTGCAGTATTTGGCAGGATGTATTGGGGATAGAGAGAGTTGGTATAAAGGATGATTTTTTTAGGATAGGTGGCGATTCTATACTCAGTATACAGCTTGTATCACGGATGCGTAAATCAGGTTTTAATATCAGTGTAAAGGATATATTTGATAATAGAACAATAGATAAGCTGTCTATAAGCTGTGGTAAATTATCCTTCGGAGTTGAGATATCAGTAGAGAGCGGCATACTTGAAGGCGAGTTTGATTTACTTCCTATCCAGGAATGGTTCTTTGACAGGCATCTGCCTGTTGTTAATCACTGGAACCAGTCATTTCTGATAAAGTTACCTGAACTTGATACAGAGAAACTTCAAACTTTAATAAGTAAGCTTGCTTACCATCATGATGTTTTAAGGATAACTTTTGAAGGTGGTTTGCAGAAATATAATCGTGAGATTACAGTTCCCGATTTAAATATTCTTGACAGAAGTGGAATATCCGATGATAAACTTTCCGATATACTGACAGACTGGCAGAGTAAGTTTGATATAAATAAAGGTCCGTTATGGAACATAGGATATATTTACGGTTATGAAGATGGCAGTGCGCGCATTTACTTTGCAGCGCACCATTTAATAATAGATGCAGTTTCATGGAGGATATTGACAGAAGATATAAGGGTATTGTATAATGGTGGTAGTTTACCTGATAAGACTTCTAGTTACCGTCAGTGGGTAAAAGCAGTAAAATCGTATGCCTCTTCTCATGAGAATGAAACAAGCTACTGGGAGAAACTTATATCGGATCAGAGAGACTATTCTGAATATTTTTCAGATAATGACTCTTTTATAGAATTAAGCTTTAGTGAGGATATTACCTCCAAACTTCTGAAAAAGAGCGCTGAAGCCTATCATACCGAAGTTAACGACCTTCTTCTTACAGCTCTTGCATATGCTTTCAGAGACTGGCACGGATATAATAACAGCTATATAACGCTTGAAGGGCACGGCAGAGAGGATATAGAAGTCAGTATAGATACGAGCCGTACATTGGGCTGGTTTACGACAGCTTTTCCTGTAAAGCTTAAGTTAGGAGATGATATAGGAGATAGCATAAAATATATAAAGGAAACTCTGAGACATATACCTGAAAAAGGGATAGGCTATGGATCTTTGAAATATTACGGGACTTCAGAGCAGTTGAAGAGTCACAGGCTTCCGCCGATCAGTTTTAATTATCTTGGTCAGTTTGGTAGTGCAGAAGAAATCTGGCAGATAGTATCGGAGTCATCGGGAGTAAGTATGCATCTCGGCAATAATGATAAAAATATAATAAATATCAACGGTTTTATTTCGGACGGGAAGTTAAGTTTCGGTATAGGCAGTCACCTTTCGAAGACTGATACAGAGAAGTTATCCAGGAATTTCAAAAAGCACCTTACAGAAATAGTTGAACATTGCATATCTAAAGAAAAACCTGTATATACGATCAGTGATTTTGAAGGTCTTACAGTCAGCCAGAATCTTCTGGATAGAATACAAAATAAATATGACATAGAAGCGGTATATGGTGCAAACAGCCTTCAACAGGGATTTATTTACCATGTATTAAGCAACCCTGAAGACGATGCCTATAGGGTGCAGCTATTATTTGATTACAATATTAAGCTTGATGAGGATATCTACAGAAAGTCCTGGGAATATGCGTTAAAGAAATATCCTTCACTAAGGCTGTGTTTTAATTGGGAGGAAGAACCTGTTCAGATTATTTGTAAAGATGCACCTTTAATATATGACTTTTATGATATAAGTCCTATTGAAGACAAAGATTCTGAAATAGAGAATATTCGCATAGAAGACAGGAAGAAGGGTTTTAACCTTGAAGTACCAGAGCTTTTGCGGATCAAATTGATAAAACAATCCGAAGACTTTTATACGGTTCTTATGAGCAATCATCACAGCATACTTGACGGCTGGAGCAACCCTAATCTTCTCGGTTATGTGCATGAAGTGTATTCGAACCTTAAATCAGGAAGCAGTATAAAGGTAAAAAAAGATACAGCATATTTAGATGCACAGATATATTGCGTGAGACATGTTTCTGATGCTGGTGTATACTGGGATGAAAAGATAAAGGAAGTCGAAACAGTTAATGACCTTAAGAATATGCTCAGTACAAATACAGACCTTAATTCGATAAGGTCTCTTTCCGATTCCCGAGAAACGTCCATTAGAATTGATGGAGAAGATTATAAGAAACTTAAGGATATCGTTAAATCAGAAGGACTGACTTTAAATGTTCTTGGTCAGTTTGCCTGGCATAAGCTTATAAATATCTATACATCAGATGCTCATACTGCAGTTGGCACAACGGTTGCGGGCAGGAGTCTGTCTGTGGAAGGGATAGGGGAAAGCGTTGGGCTTTACATAAATACTTTGCCGTTGATAATCAACTGGGATAATGAGAGCACAGTTGCAGAACAGCTTCATCAGATTCATAGAGGGATAACGGAATTAAACAGCTATAGTTTTGCTTCATTGTCCGGATTACAGAGGGATGGCAAGAGGCTGTTTCATAGCCTGTTTGTATTTGAGAACTATCCTGTAGATGAAAATGCATCGAATGATATGAAATTAAGCTTTCGAAAAGCTGTTGAGAAAGTTGACTATCCAATAGGAATAATTGCATATGAGCGTTCAGGTGAACTGTATATAGGCCTAAAATATTCATCGGAATATATGACATCTGAACAGGTAAACAGGCTGCTTGATCAGTTTAAGATGCTTCTTAAAGATATACCTGAAAAATTAAACACTCCTCACAGCAGCTTATCGGTTTTAAATTCTAAAGAACACCAAACTATTATTTATGACTGGAACGATACGTGTGCTCCTTATCCAAAAGACAAAACTATCCATCAGCTGTTTGAAGATCAGGTAGAAAAGACCCCTGATAATGTAGCAGTTGTGTTCGAGGAGAAACAGCTTACTTACCGTGAACTCAATGAGCGGTCGAATCAACTGGCTCATACTATACGTAAAGAATACAAGGAACACTGGGGAAAGGACGTCAAGGGTGACACGTTAATAGGAATATATATAGAGCGTTCTTTGGAGATGATAATTGGGATACTGGGTATTTTAAAGGCAGGTGCAGCGTATGTACCTTTTGACAGTGCTGATCCTAAGGAACGTTTAAAGTTCAAGATAAACGATTGCGGCTGCAAAATGGTACTTACGGCGAATGAGAGTATCAACGACCTATTATTCCTTGCCGAAAGTGATACGCTTCCTGTGAGCATAGACGGTTATTGGGATGAAATATCAAAAGAATCCAAAACCAATCCAGATCAGATCAACCAATCAACAGACCTTGCCTATGTTATTTATACTTCGGGCTCAACCGGGCAGCCGAAAGGGGCGATGCTTGATCATAGGGGGCTGATAAACAGGTTATTATGGCAAATAAAGAAATATAATTTTAATAATACCAGTAGGATATTGCAGAAGACACCTTATTCCTTTGATGTATCCGTCTGGGAGTTACTAATACCTTTTATTTGTGGCGGGGCTCAAGTAATAGCGAAGCCAGGAGGCCATAAAGATGCAAGGTATTTGATTAACTTGATAGAACAGGAAAAAATAACTAAAATACATTTTGTTCCATCAATGTTGGATGCCTTTTTGGCGAATATAGAAGAAAAAGACAAAGCAGGGTTAAAAAGTCTTGAAGATATAATTTGCAGTGGAGAAGCGTTAATGGTATCCAGTGCAAGGAAGGCAAAAGATTTAATATCTCAGAGTAGAATAAATAATTTATATGGTCCTACCGAGGCTACAATAGATGTCAGTTACCATGAGTTTGACATAAACAGGAAATATGGAATAACTGTTCCGATTGGCAGAAATATAGATAATTACAAATTATATATTCTAGGTCCTACTTTAAATCCAGTTCCGATAGGAGTCCCTGGAGAGTTATATATAGGCGGAGATGGATTAGCAAGAGGTTATCTGAATCGTCCTGAGTTAACCTCTGAGCGTTTTA
>CAZVCD010000225.1:0-4765 GCA_964625675.1 uncultured Victivallales bacterium
TTGGAGATAGTTGGTGACAAATAATCAGGATATGCAGAATTTAAACAATAAGCTTAATGCTGTTACAACCGTTTTGCGCCTGGGCCACGAAGCTTTTCAAAAAGAAGACCTATTTTCAGCCGCACTTCATATTCTTAATAATACACGATTGTTAATAAAATATGATAGAGCATGTCTCGTAGACATGAGAGCTGACAAGCCTTCTATCATCGCTGTTAGCGATCAAAGTGAAGTCAAGCATACCTCTGAATATTGCATAAATATGCGAAGATTGCTTGGCCCGTTAAAAGACATAAAAGAACAAACATTAATAGATATTAATACCCTTAAAAAAAACAATGCTTCCGGAAAGGCTATTAAAGCATTTGAATATTTCTCAACATTAAAAGAAAATATAGTATTGATACCATTACTTAAGCCTGAAGACACAGATGAAAGCGACGGATCAGTTTTCTGGATTGTAGAAATTTTTAATGATTATGATAAAAACTGTTTAAACATTCTGTCTCTGTTGGCTCAGCATTATCGTGAAGCTGTATGGTATTTTCTAAAATCCGGCAACAGCTTCCTTCCAGGATTTTTTAAAAGAAAAAAACATTTCACGCCCCTAAGAATTTTAATATATCTACTGATAATATTTTTTATTGTTTCTTTTTTCAGAGTATCCCAGAATGTAGCTGCTACATTTGAACTAATCCCTTCACAAGAAACAATAGAGTACGCCCCTTATTCCGGAATTATCAGTGAGGCAAACTTTGAAGACGGTTCAAATGTCAAAACCGGGGATACTATCTTAAAATATGATGTACAGGAGTTATCCTACAGTCTGGCAGATGCAGAAGCCTCCTATAGCGAAATAACTGCAGAACTGGATTGGGTAAAACAAAAATCCTTCATTGATAATAAAGAACTTGGAAAAGCTAAAATTTTAGCAATGAAACAGCAGAAAGAAAATATTGAAATACAAAAAATAAAATGGTATTTATCAAAAGCTGATATTAAGGCTAAAATACCAGGTACATTAATCCTGAATGACAGTGAAAAATGGACAGGTAAAGCCGTTAGAGCCGGAGATAAACTTTTTGAGATAGTTTCTCCCCGCAAATTACGCGCTGAAGTAATGCTCAATGAAGCAGATGCTTCTGTACTGAGTGATGAGACAAGAATAACCCTCTATCTGCATTCCAGCCCTGAAACTCCAGTGTATGGAAAAATCATTTCAATTTCGCCTAAGCCTATGCTTACAAAAACGGGACTGTTTTGCTATATAATAAAATTAGACCTAAAGAGTATCGAACCAGGCTATATTGTAGGCATGAGAGGCGTTGCCAGAGTAAGCGGGAAAAGAGTGTCTATAGGATATTATCTGTTTAAAAACATAGTTTTATGGTGGCGTAAAATCTAAAGATTCACTACAGAGTCCTCAAACAAAATAGAAAACCTTAGTGATCTTTGCGATTACTTAGTCTTCTTGACAATATTAAACCCACAATATGA
Source organism: uncultured Victivallales bacterium (assembly GCA_964625675.1). GTDB lineage: Bacteria > Verrucomicrobiota > Lentisphaeria > Victivallales > GWF2-38-69. The sequence goes on from CAZVCD010000225.1 coordinate 1,498, forward strand.
GTTAAAAATCTTCGTGTTCTTCGTGGTGAAATTTGAGTTTTCCGCGATTAAGGTCAGTTTATGGATAAAATAGAAAAGACACAACAAAAGCAAATATATACGGGTGTATTGCGAAAAGATCTATCTATTTTTAAGGGAAATAAAGATAATACAGGAAGTAAAACCTGGGTAATCTCTGATCCTGTTAGCGATAAATATTTTCGCATTTCCGAAAAAGAATATTCTGTAATCTCCCTTCTTTATACAAATTCGCCTCTTGACGAACTCTTACATAAAATAAATTTGAATAATCCAGAAATAAATAAAAAGGACGTTATGACAGTCCTTGCTTTTTTGAGCAATAATAACTTGTTACAGGGATCTTACAAATCAACTGAAAATCGCCTTCAGCAATTACGAAAACTTAAAGCTAAAGCGCTGCCAGCCAAACTTATTGCCTCTTATCTTTTTTTTAGAATACCTCTTTGGAGTCCGGATGATTTTTTATCTAAAACAACAGATACAGTAAAAGCTGTTCTTAATAAATGGTTACTGATGTTACTGTTTATTATCGCAATTTGCGGGTATGTCGGTGTTATCACACATTGGAACAAGTTTACAGCAGCAATTATGGGTTCATTGAATTATTCAGGCTTAATTAAATACGGAATTACAATTATAATTCTCAAGATATTTCATGAATTTGGCCATGCATATTCTGCTAAATTTGCCGGCATCAGAGTCAGACGTTTTGGCATAGGATTTATTATATTCTTTCCTCGATTTTTTACTGATATAACTGATTCCTGGAGACTGAAAGGACGAAAACAGCGCATGCTGATTGATTCAGCTGGAATCCTTGTTGAACTTTTAATAGGAGGACTAGCTGCTCTTGTCTGGCTAAATACCGGTCCCGGTACCGTTAATACTATTTCATATTTCGTTTTTGCTGTCAGTATCATCAACACTGTACTAGTTAATGGAAATCCGTTTATCAGGTATGATGGTTATTATTTATTAATGGATTTAGTCAATATTGATAATCTCCAACAGCAAGGAACCATTGAGATAAAGCTTTTGAATAGAAAATATTTTTTTGGAATTAAAGAACAAATATCTCACACAATATCAGGTTGGAAAAAATATTTTGTTATTATTTACGGCATTTCTTCTTTTATTTACAGAATTTTTCTATATACAGGAATTATTTTAATAATTTATTTCAAATTTACCAAAGCTGTTGGTATTGTACTTGTATGCCTTGAAATATATGTTCTTGTAATCAGACCTTTTACCAACGAAATAAGACAGATTATGCTAAAAAAAGATAAAATTCAAAAAAAGAATTTTTTAATTTCGGCAAGCGTATTTGCTGTTCTCTTAATTATTCTTTTTGCTCCCCTTCCTTGGTTAATAACCATTCCATGTATTGTGGACTCTTCCAAATCCAATGTAATTTATATCAAGCAGGACGGGTTTCTTGATAAGTACTCGGTGAAAAACTACCAGAAAGTTAAAGAGGGGCAGCTACTTTTTACCCAAAGCAATCCTTATTTAGATTTTAAGAACACCGAACAGAAAATAAGGCTAAAAATTAATAAAGTTGAGCTTGACCAACAAAGAAGTTATTTTAAAACTACAATGCCAGACAAAGCAAAATTACAACAGATATTAAATACACAAAATGATATAAACGAAAACTATAGAAAACAAAAACTTTTGAAAGTAACATCTCCTATCAATGGTATTTTTATTCTGTTTGACTGGCATTTAAAAACAGGTAAATGGCTGAGCAAAGGAGAGCCAGTAGGTGAGGTTTTTTCTCAGGATAACGTCCTAATTTCAGCTTATGTAGATGAAACAAATATTAATCAAATATATGTAAATGACAGTGTAAAAATATATCTTCATGGCGATATCAATTCATACTTAGGAAAAGTGCAGAGTATCAACCCTGTTCCATCAAAGATATGGAGCCCTTCTCCTCTATTAAGCAGTGCCGGCGGACCATTGGAAGTATTAAAAAGAGAAAATAATTACACCTTCCTTTTAAAAAATTATTTTTATCAAATAATAATTAAGCCTGATAAAAAATACGTAACACTGAAATATTCCAGAACAGGGAATGTAGAAATGAGAAAATATTCTTCTATCGGTTTTAATTTTATAAGAAAAGTAATAAAAATAATTCAAAGAGAATTAACATTTTAATATACCCAACGCGAATGGTTTTCGACAAGTTAAACTTGTTTTTGTCTTTTTATTTTGTTGTGTAAGTTAACCTTGTTGACTGTGAATAAGTTAACAAGCAAACTTCTGTTCGCTTAAATAATTAAAAGTAGAAAATAAAAGTTTTGCAAATTTTAATAGCCTTAGGCTATAAACAAAAAACAAAAATTTTAACAAGCCAAAGGCATGTACCTAAGGTATAAAGGATAAAACAATGCTTAAAAAAATTAACTGTTTTTCTATAATAATGTTACTGGGAATAGTTGTTATTGCTGGAGATTATAATGCTAATGACTATCTGGACACAAAAATAGTACTTTTCCCTATACAAAAAGCAACAGTTTCATCTTTAACCGATTCTTTTATCAACAGCTTTCATTTTAAAGAGGGACAGGAATTTAAAAAGGGAGATATCCTCGTGGAACTGGATAACAACTTATATAAACAAACAAGCGTCAAAGCCAAAGCCGAGTTGACTGGTGCAGAAGCTTCATATAAATATACTGACAGTATATATAAATATAATATTAAGTTATATAAGCAGGAGGCAATTGGAAGTCAGGAACTGGAAAAAAGTAAACTCGATAAAACTGAAGCCTTTTCAAATTACCAACAGGCAAAAGCCAATATGATAATTTCAGATATAAAATTAAATTCATGTTCTATTAAAGCTCCTTTTTCAGGAAGAATTACAACTAAAGAGCTAGATGAATATGATTATGTCAGAACCGGACAGCCTATTTTGCAAATTATTAATGATCATCAATTGCTGGCTGTAATGCATCTTCCTTCATCTCATCTGAACAAAATTAAGCTGGGAATGGAAATAAAATTCAAAATAGATGAAACTGATTCAGAATGCTCAGGGAAAATATATGAAATTGCAGGTTCTATCAACCCTAGCAGTCGTACCGTCGAAGTTAAGACTGTCATTGATAACAAAAACAGAAAACTCCTCGCTGGAATGTCCGGTAAGCTGCTGACCACTTATTAAGTACGTTTAATTTTCAAGATAAATCTTGTTTTTGTCTTTTTACTTCTGTTTGAAATCATGATTATG
>CAZVCD010000226.1:0-4748 GCA_964625675.1 uncultured Victivallales bacterium
CTGACTCTAAATTTCAAATTTTATAAAAGGTTGCACTTCAAACTTGAATGTAGCAGTAAAGCTTGTTTTATTCTTTTTTTATTGATTGGATTCCTATATACTTGTTTATAAACTGGTTAAAGTCTACAGTCCGATGAGTAAATCTATTAAAAAGAATTTGTATATAGGCGAATAGTCTTTTTAGATGACTTATAGTCACGCGAAGTCTAACTTACCAAACGATATAATGCATACAATTACTTAGTGCATAAAAACCAAGAAAGGTTTTATAATGGAGAAAAAAAAGATAGGTTTAATTTCGGCTACGTTTTTGGGTATTTCCTCTATAATCGGGAGCGGTTGGCTTTTTGCAGCTTATAAAACGGCTGAAATAGCGGGGCCTGCCGCAATTATCTCCTGGATAGTTGGGGGAGGCATTATACTTCTACTGGCACTGTGTTTTTCTGAAATAGCCTCTTTATACCCTATCCGCGGTCTTTCTGCTGTTGTTGCTACAATATCTCATAACAAACACTTTGGTTTTCCTTTTGCAATAGCTAACTGGCTTGGAATTGTAGCTGTTATAGCATTGGAAGCAGATGCTACAATAGAATATCTAATCAATTTGTTTCCACACTTTAAACCCTATTTATTTGAAAATAATAGCCTTACTTTGATGGGGAATGGTTTTTCTGTTTTGCTGGTGGTGATGTTTTGCCTGATAAATTATTGGGGTGTACAGATAATGGCAAAAACAAACAATATACTTGCAGTAATAAAAACGTTTATTCCTGTAGTAACGGCTCTAATAATTTTAACCGTATCGTTTAAAACTGCGAATTTTACTGCTGTTAATAATTCATTTGTCCCTTATGGTGTAGGTTCTATATTTACAGCCATTATTACTTGCGGTATAATTATTTCATTTAATGGATTTCAAACAGTGGTTTCATTTGCAAGTGAGCTTAAGAAACCGCATATAAATATCCCGCTGTCTCTAGTGATTTCCATTACTTTCTGTTTGGGAATATACTTATTGCTTCAAGTAGCATATATTGGAGCTATGCCACCTGAAATTGTCAAAAAAGGATGGAAGAATATTGTAATGAATGCTCCTATGGTTCAGCTTTCAGCATCACTTGGTCTTGGTTTTTTATCTACTATAATTTATTTCGGCGCGTTTGTAGCACCTAGCGGAACTGCTATTGCTTTTACAGGTACCGCATCACGTATGTTTACTGCTATGGCTGATAACGAACAGATGCCGAAATTCTTTGCCTTTGTAAACCCCAAAGTGGGTTTGTCAAGGCGTTCACTTGTTATGAACTCTCTGCTCGCTATGATTTTTATTCTATGTTTCAAGAACTGGAGTAACCTTGCGATTGTGCTTAGTTTATTTCATGTATTGTCCTATATGCCGATACCTTTAGCATTAATTATTTTTAGAAAGTATGTAGCTTCTGAAAAATATAAATTTAGATTTAAAGGCGGAGCTATTATTTCTCTTTTCCTATTTATAATATTTAACTTTCTAGTAATGTATGGCAGTGGCCCTGTACTTATTCAACTGATAATAATTCTACTAGTTTTTCAAATAATATTTATTTTATCTGCTTCACGCTCTATTAAGTTATTCGTAAAAGGAATAAGCCAAAGCCTACCTGTATTTATCTATTTTTTACTTTTATGTATTATAACAAAACTTTCCCCGGAAAATGCTGGAGTTATTAAAGGTGCCTGGTTCTATGTTGTTGGTATAGTATTTTCATTGGTAATGTTTTACTTTCTTATATTTTTTCAGAATAAAGATGGATCTTTAGCAGAAGTGTCTCTAGAAAAATATATGGGTATGGAAGGACATTAATTATATTTCAGGTTGTTGCTTGGACGCAATCTGCTGGTTTTTAAAAACGTATTTTTATTAAAATACATAACAAATTATATAAAATAATTGGAGGAAGGATAATTATGAAGAAAATAGGTTTGTTAATAATAATAAATATTTTTCTTGTGGGAAGTGCTTTAATAGCGAGTTCAGATGGTGCATCAGGATTAGGTCATAAATTTAAATATATGACGTATGCCCGTAACAAGTATTACGATATTAATGAAAGAATGGAAAAGGTAGTTGGGTTACTTGAGAAAGAAGGTAGCAATGCTTTAAAGAAAATATCTGCGATGAATTCAGATGCACATGTTGCTGGAAGTGTTTTTATTCTTAATCCTAAGAATGGGCAGATTATTGTTGGACCCGATGAAGCGTCTATAGGCAAACAGGCTCTTGATAATGAAAGGATCAATGCTAAATCCATAGTGCAGGAAGCTATAAGAAAAACCCAGAACAAATTGAATAATAGGGGTGGGCTGCTTGAATGGTTTTCTGCTGCACCTATAGCTCTTCTGGATTATTATACAGATATAGCTATTTCACCAAAAGGTAGACTTTTTGTAGTTGCTATTGGGAAGAACGATCTTGATATGCAACGACTGTTTATCACTAAACTGGTAGGCAATGCATGTGATTTAATAAAGGAGTCAGGAATACAAAAATCCATTAAAGTATTTGATAAGAAAAATAGTTTTTTCAGATTTAAAGATAACTATATTTTTATTTATGGAGCAGATAGTTCAAACAAGGGAACCTGCATATACAATCCAAATTATCCTGAAGATATTGGTAAAAATATGATAGACCTGAAAGATAGGTATGGATACCCCATAAAGGAACTATTAAAAGTAGTTTCTGATGACGGCGAAGGCTGGGTAAAAGGTATTGTTGATAAACCTGGTAAGAAACAAGCTTTTATAAAAGCTTATTATGTAAAAGGGGTCTCTGTTGGTGGGAAAAACTATGCTGTAGGTTCTGGCGTATACCTTGCTGAAGCTACTTCTAAATAATTATACCGGAGGTATTTTTGTTTTTGGTTAATTTACGAGATTTTAGTCACATTTATTTTTTTTGTTTTTCTAAAATTATTTAGCTATGGGTATAGTTACATATTTTTAAATCTCTATTAAAGCTATAAAAAAATAAAGCTGCCCACGAACTTTATAGGCAGCTTTTATTTATTACTCATAACTATTATGCATTGATCTTTTTCAATAACCAGGACATGTTTTTACCAAGATTTTCCATAGTTTTAATTCCTTCCTCATCATTATCAACATCGCCTTGTTTTAGGCCCAATCCCATGTTCCAATAAGAAGATCCTGGTACTATCATCTGATTAATAAAAAAGAATTTATTAATTGCATCAAATGTATTTGTGCTTCCTGCCCGACGAACTGCTACAACTGCTGCTCCTACCTTTTTGGCAAAAAGGTAATCATTTGCAATTCCTACAAGCCCTGCGCGATCAATTAAGGCTTTGATTTCAGGTGTTACATTAGCAAAGTAAGTTGGAGAACCGAGAATAATGGCATCTGCATTCGCCATCTTTTCAATAATTTCATTTAGCATATCGCTTTTGATAATACATTTTTTGTCTTTGGTCTCAAAACATTTCATGCATGCAAGACAGTTTTTAATATTTTTTCCGGCAAGTTCAATGAGTTCTGTTTCTATTCCTTCAGCTTTTAATTCTTCAAACACCATTTTTATCAAATGGGTAGTGTTTCCATTTTTTCTTGCACTTCCATTAATGGCAATAACTTTCATATCTTTACTCCTAGTCTGATTTTAAAACATTGGAACTTGTTTCTTTGAATTTAGCCTAAATTAAAGGGTAATATTATTCATAATTGATTAAAATTAGTGGCTATGTGCAAAAAACTTTAATCCCACAATTCCTGCAATGATAAATGCTAGACAAATAATTCTGGCAATTTCTTTAGGCTCTCCTAAAAAAATCATTCCTATTATTACTACGCATACGGCACCAGTCCCTGTCCATATAGCATATGCAGTGCCTAGGGGGATTGTTTTCATAGCTATAGATAAAAGCCATAAGCTTATGCCCATTGTAGCAATAGTGAAAACGCTTGGCCAAAGCTTTGTAAATCCCTCCGTATATTTAAGTCCTACAGCCCAACAGCACTCAAATCCTCCAGCTATAAACAGAATTAACCAGTCCATCTTATATCCTTTATTTTGTATGTTTATGTGATTTGTTAAAATACATGTTTTTGCTTAATTTTCATGCTTATATATACTTTGAACATAATATAACTGTAATAAAATTTCATCCTATGAAAGCTAGCTTCCCTGCAATGTCGTTTTCGACATTACACAAAACTAAAAGGTTTTATTGGTAATCTTTTTTTATACAATAATAATAAATGGACACAGTATTTTTTATTCAAAATCTGATTCTAACTGTTTTTCCCTTTGTTTGCATTTTGAAAAATATTTAGTAGATAAATATTTAAAACTTCCTATTGATGAATACAGCTCAATCTAATATAATTATTTTAGCATTACATACATATAAACAACACAAAAAGGATTAATTAAAATGAAAATGTTTCACAAAAAAGTTTTATCAGCCCTATTTGTCTTTAGTTTAGCTGTCTCTTGTTTTGCTATTGGGGATACTGTCATAGGCACCGTAATGAAAAAGGATGACAGTAAAAAACCTGGACAACCTTACTACTATATTTCGTTTAATACTGAAAATAGGGCCCTATTTCCTGAATTGGAAAGTTATTTGAAACAGAACCAAATTGGTGTTCCAGACAACCTATATGATTCAACAAATGGAAGCAGTGAGATAGGACCTCATATGAGTGTTTATGATGATATGCTTCTCCCACCCCATAAAAGAGAAGGC
>CAZVCD010000227.1:0-4741 GCA_964625675.1 uncultured Victivallales bacterium
AATTATGGAAAATATAGCATGAATTCTTCAATTTGCATTTTTTGCAACACTACCTTAAAAACGTCTAAAGATAAATAATATTTACAGTCTTTACATATATTCTGCATTATTCTGAACTCCTTCTAAATTTTTTCATACTCAGTTCTGGCAATAACTTCATCCTGTATCTGTTTTCCAAGTTCCGCCCAATACTGTGTAAATCCGGCAACACGAACCATCAAACCACGATATTTATCCGGATTTTCTTGAGCATCCCTTAACATCCTGGAATCAACAATATTAAATTGAATATGAAATCCACCTTTTCGCATATAACCACGAATTAGTTCTAAAAATTTTTTAGAACCAAGCCGCCCCTTAACTACAGACGGATGTATTTTCATGTTCATCTGTGAATTTTGAGAAAGTGAATGTTCCCAGCAAGTAGCTGAGCTGAACAGTGCATAAGGACCGTTTCTATCAGTTCCTGGATAAGCAGAAACTGAGCCATCAGCAAACGCTGTACCGCATAATCTACCATCTGGTGTAGCAAGTGTCGCTGCTCCCATAGGTGCATGGCTTGATACAGAAATCTGACAAGCATACATAGGCTTATCGTATAAAGATGTATATTCATGCGCCATAGAACAAAACCAGTTCTGCCATTCACGATAAATACTATCTACATATTCATCATCATTTCCAAATTTTGGAGCATCAAGACTATGTTTATGTATCTTTTTCCATTTACTATAATCTATTTTTTTTACCTGATCAAAAAGAGAATAAGAGCCTGATTCTTCAGCCGTTCTAAATCCAAAATTGGACTCAACAGCTTTTATATATTCATCAATAGTATATTTTTTCTCATCAAATACATTCTTTTTCAACGATGCCAGAGAATTTATAAGATTTACAGTACCGCATGTTTCAATATTAAAAGTTGTATTATACCTACTCCCCTGCGAACCAATATCTCTCCCATTTTTAAGGCAATCGGGCTTTAAAAATGAATTCACAATCGACGGTGTTATTTTCCGCCAGGCATCATGCTGAATGTTATTGGTCAAAGTTAATGCTTTAACTGCTTTCCTAAAATAATTTTGAAAAGCTTTCCATATATTTTCGTAAGAATCCAATTTTATTTTATGATCGGAAAAAACTCTTTCTCCAATGCGCTTATCTTCACCACGATATAGGACTAGCTCTAACAATTTAGGAAGAGAAATAAAATGAACACCTACACTTGTAGCAGGCGCGGAACCTCCCGGAATCCAGTATACTTTTCCATTCAAGTTCAACGGCATCCAACTGCCGGCAGAAGTTTCTAGACAACCACCAACTGCCCAGGCCCTGGCTTCCTCTGTACCCATTCCTTCAGCAGAAAAATTTTTTACTATAAATTCCATTGCTGTCCGGTTATCAACCCAGGCAGGATAACCACTACCTGTTTTTACACATTCTATTCCTTTCAAAAGAAATTCTTCCGGGAGTTTTTCATCATACAACATAGTTAATGTTGGCTGAGGTGTATCACAAGTTATGCCCGCTTCCAATATCAGCATTTCAAGTTCATTTGCAGCACTGTTACCATCTTTAGTCAGACCGCCCAAGGATAAATTATTAAACGTATTTCCCGATAAAACACCGCCAACAACCCCCATTGATGCAAAACAGTCCAGCTCTGTATATTTCATTCTCATACATTCTAATAATTCCAGAGTTTTAGAATTATCGAGAACACCTCTATCTATGTCTCTTTTCCAAAATGGATAAAGCACCTGTCCTAAACGTCCGGGTGATAGCCCGGAAATAGTATCTTCATTCAATACGGCAAGATGAAAAATCCAGGTCATCTGAAGAGCATCATGAAAACTTTCAGGCGGTTGTGATGAAATGCGTGTTAATCGTTCTGCAATTTCAAGATATTCTTTTTTTTGTTCTACTACTTTTTCAAGTGAAGCCATAAACTCAGCTTCTTTAGCATTGTTTAATATCCAGGTTTTTATTCCTTCAAGAACAGACATAACAGATTTATAAAAATACAGCCGATCCATATCTGGGCTACCCGCTACTTTGCCTATTGATTCCTGACAAATATCAATAATACCATCTATACCATATTGAAGCGGGTAATAGTAATTTATTACTTCCCGCCCCTGGGGTATTGTATACCCTGAGTCAAACATACAAACAACTGAACGCATTATTGCTTCTTTTTCGCTATACTCAGGCACTAACTGTTCATATTTATGGCCAACATCATCAACTGATTTGTCTTTCCATTTCTTCGCTACTTCAAGTAATATCGGCATCTCTTCTTTTCTCAAACCAAACTTACCGGCTATTGAGATAACATTACCAACACTTTCTGTAACATTACCCCCGCCTTTACCCATCGTAGATACCTGATCTGAACTTAATTTACCAGATTCCAGAGCCTCTTTATACATTTCATCCTCAGCATCCATAAAATATGCTTCTGAAAGCCATGGCATAGGATAAGAACCACGTAAATATGAGGTTTTTCCCATTACAATTAATTCTCCGGGATATATAGTAGGAGTCAAATGTTCAAATCCGGATTTCAATGCTTCTCCACGCCGTACAATTAGAATGTCGCCGTCAAGCTCTTCCCATCGTCTTGTATACCAATATGGGAATTCCATTGAAGCAGAAGATTTACTTTCAAAATACAAATTTCGACTCTTCTCAACACGTAAGGCAGGTTTTTTTACAGCCTCTCCTTTTCCGATATCAGAATCGTTATTTTTTTCAAAACAATTATATTCTTCGTTCATAACTACGTCCTTTATAACAAATGTTCACTTGCTAATTTTCATTCTCTGCCACATCCGGACTGAGTTTATTAAAAAAAGTTCTTCTGCTTTTTTCAGGTCATCTAGGTGTATGGTTTTTTCATTTATTGTTCCCTGCTCAAGGAGATGCTGTCTAAAAGTTCCAGATAATAGACCACTTTGTACCGGGGGAGTATACAGTACTCCGTTCAAGTTAATCACTATATTCGCAGTACACAGTTCTGTTATTTCCTTTTTATCATTCCACAGAAGCACATTATCATAATCGGGAAACTTTTCTTTAAATGAATTATAAACGGCCCTATTCGTTGTTTTATGGTATAAGAATGGATTAGATATATTTATAGGTTTATCCGCAATGGCTACTTTTATTACAGTATCCTTTCTTAAATTGTCGGTCAGGTCTTCGAATTGACACGTTATTTCACCTTTACGTGAAATTAACAATCTGACTTTCTGGGGGTTTTTAGGGAAATCACACATTTTTGCTATAAGACTAAGTTCTATCTGTTTTATATCAATGTCAAAATCAAAGTATTCAGCCGAATCTGATAAACGTCTCAAATGGTAGTTTAACAGAAAATAACCTTGCTCAGGTGTCCAGAGAATAGACTCAAGCAAAGAAAAACAAGGTTGTCTTTCTGTTAACACCTTGGTTTTAATTTTGCATTCATCATATTCACCATTATCTGTTGAATCCCAAACAATCCCACCCCCGACACCATACTCAGCCTTATTACTTGTTTTATCAATTACCAGTGTTCGAATCGCTACATTAAACTGTGCTTTTTTTTCAGGTGTCATAAAACCAATGGAACCAGTGTAAATACCACGAGAAGTATTCTCCAGCTCTGAAATTATTTTCATTGTATATGCTTTGGGCGCACCAGTAATTGACGCACATGGGAAAAGGGCTTTCATTATATCTGTCATTCCAACTTTTGTTTCGGCTTCAACAGTGGATGTCATCTGCCATACGGTAGGGTACTTTTCAATGCTAAACAGTTTAGCAACCTTGACTGATCCTGCTTCTGCAACACGCCCGAAATCATTTCGAATCATATCAAGTATCATTAGATTCTCTGCCCTATCTTTCTTTGAATGATAAAGCCAATCGGCCTGTTTTTTATCATTTTCAAGAGTTAATCCTCTGCCCGCAGTACCCTTCATTGGACATCCAATCAGCTTCCCTTTGTTATAGGTAAAGAATAATTCCGGTGAAGCAGAGCAGACTGTAAACTGTTCTGTATCTATGAAAGCTGAATAATCCGCACGCTGAGTATGTGACAGTTCTTTAAATAGCTTCCAGGCATCACCGGAAAAATCCGCATTCTCCCGCATAGTGTAGTTTACCTGGTAAGTATCCCCTTCCCTAATATGATCTTTTATTTTTGAAATAGCCACATCATATTTTTTCCTGGAAACAGAAGAAGACCAATTTTTTAAATAATCCGAAGTAGAATGTTCAGACAATAAATCAATTATTTCATAATCTTTATAAAAAGCAAACCATAGTAATGGAAACGACTGCAGAGATTTCGTCTGAAGTGCTGAATCAAACGCTGAAGCGGCTTCATAGGAGATAAAACCTACCGCATACAGTCCTTCTTTATTGACTGTATCCTCAACCTGCTGAAATTTTGAAATGACCTCGTTTATATCACCTGTTTTAATTATTTTAACAGGTCTTTTAAAACGAAGCCACTGCTTATTTTCTGCATCATGTATTACAATAAGGTTTTGCATATTTAAATATCGTTAAAGTTATTTATTGTATATTATGTATATAATTCCCTTTAGGACTGCGGAAGCATGGTTCCGCTTTCATTCTGCGAAGCATGCTTCGCAGTAAAAAAGCTGCGACAAGTCACAGCACTCCAAGGCTATTTAAAACAAATCGGATAATATTCTATACAGGCTTTCATACGAAAAATGTTCTTCGC
>CAZVCD010000228.1:0-4662 GCA_964625675.1 uncultured Victivallales bacterium
CCTGATGCTTTTTGAGCGTTTGCAATAACATGCAAGCACAATGTTGTTTTACCTGATGCTTCCGGTCCGTATATTTCTACAATTCTTCCTCTGGGAACACCGCCAATGCCGAGTGCAAGATCCAGGGCAAGTGCGCCTGTGCTGATAGTAGGGATGTCGGCGCGGAAAGTATCATCTCCAAGGTACATTATTGAACCATCGCCAAATTCTTTTTTAATCTGTCCCATTACTAAGGAAAGGTTTTTATCTTTAACGTTTGAATCAGCTTGTTTTTTAGTTTTTTTATCTACGGCCATGGTGAGAATCTTCCTTGGTTTTATATGTGATAACAGATTAAATTCTAACTATTGAAATTACATTTTTCCTATAATAATCAGAACTCACGAGTTTATTTATAATTGAACATATCAATATAGTTCCAAAATCGATTATTTAGTAGTAGTTTTTTATGCAATAATAGAAAAATCCAGATTTTTTTCTACCAAAGATTCATTTTCTGAATACTGGAAATTAGATTCTGTTCATGTATGTTAGATTGCATTGTATTATAGAAGAACTTCATAGATATTAGTATGTCCAGCCTACAACTTGAATTCTGAGTAATGAGGGAAAAATAGATGTCAAAAAATAAATATTTAAATTTTATTCTAACAATTGGTGTAGTAGCCATTATCTTTTTTGGAATTGTGATTGTTAAATCTTTGGACCACAATAGGTATCAGATGGAAATGGTTTTTGGACGGCTGTATAAAGTGGGTTCTATGCTGATTCAGATAGAAAAAAAGATAGAGGAACTTTCGACTTTGAAATTAGAAAAGCGCATAGTTAATGCAAAGCAGCTTAATGAAAATGATGATATTGCCAATAGAAAATTTTATGATCCGAATGCTGTAGAAGGCGGGCGTATGATCATGCCTGTAGTTAGTGTTTCTAAGAATATGAACTATATCATCAACAATGAATCTTTTGTTGCCGGATTATGGAATATGACGACCTGTTCTTTGGCTGAGAGAAATTATGAGAATCCTGAGGTATTTCAGCCGAAAATAGCGGAGAGCTGGAAGCTGTCAGATGATAAAATGACCTATACTGTAAATTTACGGGAAGGCGTTATGTGGCATGATTTTAAAGATCCTGTTACAGATAAAAAATGGACGGGTGTAGAAGTAACGGCCGATGATTTTAAATTCTATGTAGACGTAATAAAAAATAAAGATGTTGATTGTGCTCCCGCCAGATCGTATCTCAAAGACTTGGGTAAGGTTGAAGTATTGTCCAAATATAAATTTAAGGTTTACTGGGAAAAAGAATATTTTTTATCTGAGGCGATAACGCTTGGCTTGATACCATTGCCTCGACATTTATATCATGCCTATGACGGGCCATTTGATGGCAAAAAGTTTAACGATGATTTTCAGCGCAATAAAATTATTGTAGGCTGCGGTCCCTACCGTTTTGTCAGATGGGATGCGGGACAGAGAATTTTTCTATCTAAAAATGATGCGTATTTCGGAAAGAAATATGGAGCTGCTCCTTCAATTTCTGCAATTATTTATGAAATAATTAAACATCCTAGCACACAGTATCAAGCCCTTCTTTCCGGAGATATTGACCGAATGACTTTAACTGCGGACCAATGGACGAATAGAACTAATATTCCTGAATTCGATTCCAATAGCCCAGAATTTAAAATACGCAAATTTAAATATTTATCCCGCTCCTATTCTTATATTGGTTATAATTTAAAAAACCCGCTGTTTAAGGATAAAAAAGTTAGACAGGCGTTAACTCATCTTGTTGATCGTAAAAAAATACTTAAAATTGTGTTTGCTGGGTTGGGACATGTTACAACTGGAAATTTTTTCTATGACAGCCCCTATTACGACAAAAATATCAAACCATATTCTTATTCTGTTAAAAAAGCGGAGCAGCTGTTGAAAGAAGCTGGTTGGGGCGATAAAGATGCTGACGGGATCCTTGATAAAGATGGAAAGAAGTTTGAATTCACCATTTTAACTATTGCCAATAGTACGGCCCAGGGAAAAATGTTCCCTATCATAAAAGAGGATATGAAAAAGGCCGGAATAAAAATGAATATAAACACCGTCGAATGGTCTGTTTATGTTCAACGTTTGGAAAATAAGGATTTTGAAGTTGTGTCTCTTGGTTGGGCGCTGCCTTTTGAACCGGATCCAACACAGGTTTGGCACAGCAGCATGGCGGATGTGGCTGGTTCTAGTAATCATATTGGTTTTAAAAACAAAAAAGCGGATGAGCTGATTGAAAAAATTCGCACCTGCTTTGACTTGGAAAAAAGAATTAAACTGTGCCATGAATTTCATCGCTTAATTCATGAAGAGCAGCCTTATACTTTTCTTTTTTCCAGGGATGCTCTTGTTGCTATAAATAAAAATTATAAAAACGTAAAACTATTTAAAAAGATACCGGCCATTCCTGAAGAAATTATGTGGTTGCCGCAAAGCAATGAAAAGAACTCAAAAACAACAAATGAATATCTGTGAATAACGAAAAACAATTAAAGATAGCGCGTGTTTTGGTGGATCTTTCACTTGACCGCTCATTTGACTACCATATTCCACTTGAGCTGGAAGAGAAAATTAAAATTGGAACACATGTTAGTGTGCCTTTTGGTAGATCTAAAAAGAGAATGATTTACGGTTGTGTCGTAGAGCTTCCAACTTCCTCCCCATTTCCTAACCTTAAACTAATTGAAAGCGTCTTTGTTAAGAGACCGAAAATATCCGTACCTTTGCTGAAGCTTGGTGAGTGGATGGCTGAATATTACTGCTGTTCAAAAGAACAGGCGGTTAGAGCTTTATTGCCGGGGCCTGTGAGAAGTGGTAGAATATCAAAAAAAAATATTATATATGTTTATCTGCCAGACCCTAAAAAGGCAGGCGAATTTTTATTTAGTGAATGCGAAAAATCACCTGCAAAAGCAAAGGTTATTAAAGAACTTTTGCAAAAACCTGATTTACCCCTTTCTTTATTAAAAAAGCTAACTGGCTCAAGTGATGCTGTAATAAACTCTCTTGTTAAAAAAGAAATACTGATTAAAGAAAAAAGAACAGTTTTAAGAGATCCTTTTTCCGGTTCGGAAATATTGACAGAAGATAAACCGAAACTTACAGACGAACAGTCTGTTGTTCTTGCAGAAATAAAAAAGATGCAAAATGGCGAATTGAAACATTTTTGTGCTCTTTTGTACGGAGTAACCGGAAGTGGGAAAACCGAAGTATATTTACGGGCTATTGAAGATACTCTTGAAAAAGGCAAGGAAGCTATTGTTTTAGTGCCTGAAATTTCTCTTACACCTCAGACAACAGAAAGATTTCGCGCTAGATTTGGAGATTTTGTCAGTGTTTTGCATAGTGGTTTAAGTGATGGTGAACGTTATGATGAGTGGACTAAGATTTATGAAGGAAAAGTTAAGATGGTGGTTGGAGCAAGAAGTGCTCTGTTTGCTCCCTTTAGAAATCTCGGTTTGATTGTTGTTGACGAAGAACATGAGAACTCATATAAACAGGATGAAGCTCCAAGATATCATGCCAGAGATGTAGCCGTTATGCGCGCCTATCGTGAAAAAGCATCGGTTATATTAGGTTCCGCTACTCCCTCCCTTGAGTCTTTTTACAATGTGGAGAAGGGGAAGTATCTACTCTTGAAACTGACAAAGAGAATTGATGATAGGATTATGCCTAAAGTTTTAACTGTTGATATGCGTGCTCAGGCTATTTCTGCCGCAGGTATCAGTATTTTTTCGAGGGATTTAATTACTGCCGTTTATGCTAGAATTGAACGTGGAGAACAGGTAATTATCTTTTTAAATAGAAGAGGGTATGCCACCCATATGAGCTGTACTCACTGTGGATATGTTGCCGGCTGTCCTGAGTGCTCAATTGACTATACATATCATCGTTCAAAGGACTATTTGACGTGCCATATATGCGGTTCAATTATCAAGGCTCCACAGCACTGCCCGAGCTGCAATGCGCCGGATATAAAGTATTCAGGTGTTGGTACTGAAAAAATTGAATCTATTGCCGGTAAACTGTTTCCGCAGGCACGAGTTAAACGAATGGATTCTGATACAATGACCCATAAGAAATCCTATGAAACAGTATTACGTTCTTTCCGTAAAGGCGATATTGATATTCTAATTGGAACACAGATGATAGCAAAAGGTCTGGATTTTCCTAATGTAACTCTGGTTGGTATTATTAACGCTGATATTAGCTTGCATATTCCCGATTTTAGATCAGGTGAACGCACATTTCAGTTATTGACACAGGTTGCTGGACGTGCGGGGAGGGGATCTATACCTGGAGAAGTTTATATTCAGACTTATACACCTTTTAACAGTGCAATACAATATGCAGTAAATCACGATTACGATGGTTTCTATAAAGAAGAAATTGATATTAGAAAGCAGTTGTGTTATCCGCCTGAAGGACACTTGGCTATAATTAGGTTTAAGGGTGAGAATGAAAATAAAGTTATTGAAACAGCTGAACTTTTTGCAAAAAATCTTGAACCCGTAATAAGTGATAAACTGATGATTTCCCCTGTTTGTCCCGCACCGATTTCAAGAATGAAAATGAAATATCGCTATATGCTAATGATGCGCGGAAATATTAATTC
>CAZVCD010000229.1:0-4660 GCA_964625675.1 uncultured Victivallales bacterium
GCTCAAAAACATATTTTCCCAAAAAATAGGGGGTTTTCTCCCAAGCACTAATTAAACTAATTAAACTAATTAAACTAATTAAACGAAGACGTTAAACTTGAAAGATAAAAGGTACTTTAAGTGTACAGGAATTTGCTTTTTAACTTATTCATAGCCAACAATATTAAGTAACGTCTCAAAATAAAAAGATAAAAACAAGATTTATCTTGAACATCAGAAGGGGACATCAGAATTCTCATCATTTATTTTATTACAGGCATCAAGATGTTTGCATGTCCCTCTTTTTTTTCCTCTAATCTGGAAATCTTTGCATTCACATGTGTTGTTCTCAAGGTCTACAATGTACAGATCTGAGGTGCCCATAGCTACCCACAAAGCATCATAGACATGTTTAACTAAAATTTCTTTGCCGAGTGTTTTAGTATTTTTAGAAGTTTCTGTTTTTTTAGCAGGCTTTTCCTTTAGAAAAGGTTTTTTTGAAAGTTTGTCTGCCGCAGTATTTTTATCTCTGGCAATCCATTTAAGTTTCCAGCCGGGGACTTTTAAATATAATTCTCTCGCTTCAAGGTTTAAAGATTTCAGATTCTGGGCATTAACTTTCCATTCACCTAAAGATTGACTTATAACTAATTGGCTGTCGCCATAAATTTCAGCAGCTGAAATATTCATTTTATTCAGCTTAATCATTAAGGCATTCAGCGCTCTGTATTCAGCTTCATTATTTGTTCCGTATTCAAGTTCTAAACCCTGTTCAAATATTGTTTTTCCTGTTGGATCAACTATAAGGAACCCTATACCCATTATTCCCGGATTTTTAGGGTAGGTAGCACCGTCAAAATAACATTTGTATATTTCTGCATTCATAATTCTATTGATTTTCTCTTAATTTTATAAATATTTTTAATTATATGCTAATTTATCTGATTCTAATTCATTTACCACTTTTAATTTAAAAACTAAGACTCTTCGCGGCAGCAAATTTGTTTTTTATTTTAAGTGTACAGGAATTTGCTTTTTAACTTCCTCATAACCAATAAAGTTTAACAACATGACAAAACAAAAAGACAAAAACAAGTTTAACTTGATAAAAAAGAATTAGTCATTGACTTTTTTATAGATAATCCTATTGTGTCTATAAGTCGAGAACTTCCGATATAGTGACACATTATAATGATAGTTTAAAATAGGACTTAAAATTTTAAAAAAATACATTATAATATAAATTATACCAATAGCGAAATGATTTTCGGAAAATTGTAAAAATAATTGAGAAGAAAAATTTCACATATAAACCAAAAACAAAAATTTTAACAAGCCAAAGGCATGTACCTTCGGTATAGCTATGCAAAACAAACTATGAATAGGAAGGAATATGGACACAGAGAAAAATAAACCATCAGGTTTTATTGTAGGAATAGTAGAGGCATTTCTTAAAGGGCCGCTTTCTATTTTGTTGATAATTGCGGCTATAATTCTGGGAATTATTGCTATTTCTTCGACGCCTCGTGAAGAAGAACCGCAAATAGTTGTTCCAATGGCTGATATTTCAGTTTCCTTTCCTGGTCATACTGCGTCTGAGGTTGAACAGCTTGTTACTGTTCCTCTCGAAAAATTATTATGGCAGATTGATGGGGTTGAACATGTTTATTCAATTAGCAGGCGAGGGGAGTCGTTTGTAACTGTGCGTTTTTATGTAGGAGAAGACAGAGAAGACTCTATTATAAAGCTTAGAGATAAAATTGAAGCAAATCGTGATGTTGTTCCTCCCGGCGTTAAAAACTGGATAGTCAAACCTGTAGAAATCGATGATGTACCCATAGTAACCCTTACCCTATTTTCAGACAAACTTAATTCACTTGAACTGCGCAGACTTGCTGAAGAATTAAAAACTCGCATTGACAGAACCAGGGATATTTCAAAATCTGAAATACTTGGTGGTTACAAAAGAATTATTCAGATAGAGCCTAACATAGAAAAAATGTCTGCCAGGAACGTATCAATAAATGATATAGTTTCAGCATTACAGCAAAATAATACATCTGTGAGTGCTGGTACTATCAATAATAATAACAAAACTAAAAAGATATTGGTAAACAATTTACTGGCTAATATTACAGATATTAAGAAGACAGTAATCAGTAATTATGACAACAAAACTATAAGGGTTGAAGATGTAGCTACTGTGACAGATGGTCCTGAAGAACCTAACCAGTATTTAACATTAGGATTTGGACCTGGGTCTCCTTTATATGATAAATATAAAGATAAAAGATTAAACGCTGTGACGCTGTCATTTAGCAAAAAAAAGGGAACAAATGCTGTTTCTGTAGCAAAAAATATTATTAATAAATCAAAAAGTTTAGAAAAAAAGATTCTACCTTCTGATGCGCATGTTTTGGTAACCAGAAATTATGGGGAAATTGCTAATGACAAAGTTAACGGGCTTATGTGGAGCATGTTCTTTGCCATAGTAACTGTCGTTATTCTTATTTTTATCACAATGGGATGGCGTGAAAGTCTTGTTGTTGGAATGGCTGTTCCAGTGAGCTTTGCTCTTGCACTATTCGTTAATTACCTCTTTGGTTTTACGATTAACCGAGTAACTCTTTTTGCGTTGATACTGAGCCTGGGATTGGTTGTAGACGATCCTATAACAAATGTGGATAATATTCAGAGGCATATTAAAATGGGTAAGTATCCTCCGCTTTTAGCTACGCTCCATGCTGTAAAAGAAGTACTTCCCCCAGTCATAATGTCTACTTTGGCTATAATAATTTCGTTTTCACCTATGTTCTTTATTACCGGTATGATGGGGCCATACATGGGACCAATGGCGATAAACGTTCCATTGACTGTAACTTTTTCAACACTTTGCGCATTAACGTTTGTCCCATGGCTTGCATATAAATTATTAAAAAGATTCGGGAGAACTGACGAGATAGAAGTTAATACTGTAGTTATTGATACAACACCTAAATGGATTAAAAAAACATACAAATATGTCTTATCCCCATTTCTAGTGAAAAGCAGGGCATATATTCTGTTGGTAGTGATTTTTCTGTTATTATGTATATCAGGTTTGCTGCTAGTAGCTAAAGTCCCTTTAAAAATGCTCCCGTATGACAATAAAGATGAGCTGCAGCTTATTGTTGATATGCCTGAGGGAACTTCGCTGGAAAAAACCGATAGAGTTGTTCAGAAGCTTGAAGCATACCTGAAAACGGTCAAAGAAGTTACTGATTTTGAATCTTATACGGGCGTTAATTCTCCTATTGACTTTAATGGCCTTGTCAGACATTATAATTTTAGGAGAAGATATAATTTTGCGGATATTAGAATAAATCTACTTCCTAAAAACGAACGTTCCATGCAGAGTCATGCTATCGCGTTGAGAATTAGAAAAACACTGACTGAAATAGCAGAAGCGAACGATGCAAAATTAAGCATAGTTGAAGTTCCGCCTGGGCCACCTGTTATTTCGACAATAACCGCAGAAGTGACTGGAGAAGAGTATTTGGAGTATTCAGATTTGATTGATGCTTCTAAAAAACTACAGGCAACACTTAAAGAGGTTGACCCGATACATATTGTCCAGATAGACGATATGTCTGAAACTCCTCATGATAGAATAGATTTTATACCGGATAGAGAAAAAATAGCTGTTCACAGACTCACTGCTGACAGTATTTTTAGAACTATTAAAAATTCAGTAGGTGGGAATGATGTAAATATCGCTCATTTTCCCAATGAACGTAATCCATTGCTTATTAATGTAAAGCTTTCGCTGAAAGATAGATCTGATATTGGTAGACTTAAGCAACTTTGGCTAAAAGACGGAAGAGGAAAAATGGTTCAGCTATCAGAGTTAGGCTCATTTAAGGAAGTAAAAGAAGAACAGCCTATATATCATAAAAATCTCGAACGTGTTGTCTTTGTAACAGCAGAAAGCGTTGGCCGGCCGCCAGGAGAGCTGATTATCAGTTCAATGTTTAAGCTAAATAAGAAACCTCTTCCTAAAGGTATAAATGTAGAATGGGCAGGGGAAGGGGAGTGGGAAATTACCCTGAGAGTACTTCGTGATCTTAGTATTGCATTTGGGGTAGCTTTGATTGGGATTTACCTGCTTATGACTATTCAGATGCGCAGTTTTTTAATGCCGACAATTGTGATGATGTCTATTCCATTGACCATAATTGGGATTGCACCCGGATTTTACATTCTAAATTTGATCGCAGGCAAAAACGTGGGCCTCTATCCTGATCCAATATTCTTTACTGCTACGGCAATGATAGGTATGATTGCTTTGGGTGGTATTGTTATTAGAAACAGCATTGTTCTTATTGAATTTATACAGGGAGCCTTAGCTGAAGGTAAATCTCTTAATGAGGCTTTACTTGAAAGCGGTGCTGTTCGCTTTAGACCAATAGTACTGACAGCTTTAACAACGATGCTAGGAGCATGGCCTATTACATTTGACCCTGTTTTTTCTGGGCTTGCCTGGTCACTGATATTTGGAATGATTTCAAGTACTGTATTTACACTAGTTTTAATACCTGTCATATATATGCTGATAGGCCCCAAAACAATTAAGAATTAATGATTAATGAGGTGCTTGCAAAACTCTGGGTAGGGCTCCCTCCATGCTATGCATGGCAAGCTC
>CAZVCD010000230.1:0-4643 GCA_964625675.1 uncultured Victivallales bacterium
GCTTAAAGTTGCCACTGCAATAGTTTATTTTTTAGCTTTTTCTACTAGGGATTTTCTTCCGTTTTTTAATCTATTGAATTTTTTAAGAATAATTTCAGCTTCATTAAATGGAACATTTATAAAAGAAAACCTGTCATAGATTTCAATATTATTGATGTACTCTTGTGAGATACCTGCTTTGTCAACTATGAAATCAACGAGTTTTTTCTTGGTGATTAAATCTTTTTTCCCAATAGCAATAAAAAGTCGTGTCTGTGATTCAATATCAAGTGTTTTTCTGCCGCCTCTATCTCCTCTATCGCCTCTGTCTCTGCTACTTCTATCGC
Organism: uncultured Victivallales bacterium; assembly: GCA_964625675.1. GTDB lineage: Bacteria > Verrucomicrobiota > Lentisphaeria > Victivallales > GWF2-38-69. The sequence continues at coordinate 327 of CAZVCD010000230.1, forward strand.
CTCTGTCTCCTCTATCTCTGCTACTTTTATCGCCTCTATCTCTGCTACTTTTATCACCTCGATCTCTGCTACTTCTATCTGATCTTAGCGGAGATATTTTTTTATAATTATTTTCATTAAGACTCTTTCCAAAAGTGTGTTTTAAAATAGCAGCTAAAACATCTTCTGGGTTGTTTTCTCCAATAAGTTGTTTTGCCCAGGTTTTATACCCTTCCGTATCACTTTTAGAAATAATATTTTCAAGGTTTTCTGAGATTTTTTTCTTCTTGATATTAATTATATCACTAACTTCCGGAATGGTTTCTTTCCGAATATTAGCGTTTGTTGCTTTTTTAATAAATCCAAGCTTTCTGAATTCAGATGGAGTTATAAAGGTGATTGCAGTGCCCTCATTGCCTGCTCTACCGGTTCTTCCTATTCTGTGAATATATGATTCAGGATCCTGAGGGATAGAATAGTTAATAACATGGCTGAGATTGCTCACATCTATACCGCGCGCAGCCACATCTGTAGCAGCGAGTATTGAAATTTGCTGTTTCTTGAATTTTCCTAATGTTTTCTCTCTCTGTGCCTGTGAAATATCGCCATGGATATAATCTGCAGCGTACCCTCTATCTAAAAGCCTGTTAATGAGACCATCTACATCATTCTTAGTTCTACAGAATATCAGACCGTAAAATACTTCTTCAATATCAATAATTCTGCATAGTGCTTCAAATTTATCTTTGTGGGCAACTTCAAAATATATCTGGTCAGTCAAATTTGTGGTAAGCTCTGTTTTAGTTTTTAGATGCCTATATTGTCCCATATATTTTTCAGCAAGCTTTTTGATTCTGTCCGGCATTGTTGCTGAAAAAAGTAGTACGCGTTTTTCTGAAGGTGTTTCATCAAGAACTGTTTCTATATCTTCAATAAACCCCATATTAAGCATTTCATCTGCTTCATCAAGAATAAAATATTTGATATTATGAAGTTTAAGTGTTCTTCGTCTTATGTGATCCAGTATTCTTCCTGGTGTACCGACAACTATTGAAAGTCCTCTCTTAAGTTTTTTAAGCTGCATGTCTATTGATTGTCCACCATAAATGGGAGCAATGGCAAGTTTATTTTCGCCTTTAAGGGAGTTTATTTCTTCACAAACTTGAATGACAAGTTCTCTTGTTGGTGCAAGAATGATTGCCTGAACATCCTTGCAGTCGGGATCTAACTTTTCTATAAGTGGTAACCCGAAGGCAGCTGTTTTTCCAGTACCGGTTTGTGCCTGAGCGATGATATCTATTTTGTTTTCAAGCAGAAGTGGGATTGTAAGTGTCTGTATTTCTGTAGGTTCTTCAAAACCCTTCCTGTTAAGTGACTGAATGCTTTTTTCAGATAGTCCTAGACTAATAAATTTTTCCATGTTTTCTTCTTTATTTGATATTTATGTGTAAAAATATATACTAAATTCGTATTATACTCAAAGCTAAATAGTTTTCAGTAAATAATAAAAGATAAAAATCTCTAAATTAACCAAAAACAAAAATACCTCCGGTATATTTATCGAGATTTCAAAAAATTCAAAAGTTTATGATTTTACATAAATACCCATATGGAATCAGCAAGTACTTATAAAATATAAGTATTTGCTTTTAACTTATAGTTAAGCAACTTTAACTTGAGTTTTGAATTAGATTTCGCAAAATTATCGGATTTTGTATAATGCAACCTACAATATAACTAGCTTGTTGATAAATACAACTGCGATATATTATAACCAGTATGATTTTTGAAACGGCTAAAAATGATGCGTAAAACTGGTATATTTAGAGCTAGATCAGGCTCGAATGCCTCAAATGACATTAAAATAAAGATTATTTAAATGTGAAGGAATTTGCTTTTTAAGTTGTTAATAGACAACAATATTATATTAGCAGTTAAGACAAAATGACAAAACAAGGATTACCTTGAAATCAAGTATCCGGCTGCTAAATTATTCAATCATAGCATGTAGTCAATCAAGTAAGAAAAAGCTTTTTATTTCTTAATGGTGGAGATATATCTTTACTTGTAAACTGAATCAATTATATCGTTGATTAGATAATCAAATATAGATGAAGTATCTAAGTCATCGTAGGTATAGTGCGGATGATATTGAAACCCAAGCATAGTTTTGTATCGGAATGCATCAACAACGGGAATGTCTTTAAGCAAACCTTTAAATTTTATCAACTGGTCTTCGTTAATAGCTGGATGGCTTCTTATTTCATACTTTTCATCTTTTCTTGACTTGGAGCTTAAAGGGTGAAAAGACAATACTTCAACCGTATCCGGTATAGGAGCAGTCATAGCAATTGTATGTCTGAAATCTTTATTAATGTATTTTTCCTTCTTTTCTTCTCCCTTATGCTTAAAGATATCAGGCAATGGATACTTTAAGGTTGAAAAAACATGTAAATCGTCTCTTTGTCTAGCATTCAGTTCAACATCTATCTGCCAAAGTTCTTCAGGCCCTTCGTGTGGGTTTTTTCTTGCATAATAAGTTTCAGAATAGGGGCTGCCTTTTTCTTTAAACATTTTAGTTAGGCCTCCTCCTGCATGGAGATAACCAAGTTGGGCTCCATGGCATGTAGCAAATATAGGTTTATCCTGATCAAATGCTGCCTGTACAAATAAAAGCCCGTATAGTGTGTCTTTAATGTCGTCTGCTACTGCTTTTATTGCATTCTTGGTAAAAACGTCAGGCCTATAAAATATCGGGTGAACTATAGTTTTAGCAGTTGATTCTATTATTAAAAATGAAAACCATGACAATACTTTTTCTACTTCACCTTTTAGTTTAGATAGCGGGGAGTCTTTATGTTCTTTTATGTAGTCCAATATCGCATCAAACAGCATTGTGCCTTCGGGTGTATTTTTCTTTATTTCAATAACAGTGTCTACAGTCTGGTTACATAAATCCATAATTCTCTGTTTTGAATGAGCAAATTTAAGAGGAGGTTCAACCGGAAAGATATAAGGATTAAAATCATAAAATTTGAACTCAATAGGTTTATCTGTTTTATTTCTTTTCGCTGCATCTTTAAAAGAGTAAAAAATTTCAGGCTGAATTCGTTCTTCAGTTCTATCCGGAATGACCAGTGTATTTACTATCTTCATTTTTATATTTCACGCTCCCGTTTCATTTTGGATTCTGCACTTTTTCATGTTCAGGTACTGTATTAAAAGAACAGTAAAATAATTATACATGATTATTCAGGAAAAATCAATACAAATTTTATCTTGTTATTATTACATGGCATGCCAGAAGTATGCCCGTGATATAGGCTGGGGCTGCGAATAATATAGATACGGTTTTGGCTGTCTCAAATTCTTTTTTAGTCATTTCGGCTAATTTAATGCCCAGTTCTTCTGGTTTCCCCCACATGGTTAAATAGAAATCTACACCTATGATAAAGGGCAGGGCAAGTAAGTTTAATGCACTAATATTATGCAGTATACTTGGTGTCCAGTATGAATATATTAAAAAGACCATATATCCTGCGCTAAAAAGTTCATAGAACAGAATGTGCTTTTTAGTCTTGAGTTTAATTTGAAAAATAAGGTTTGATATAACAACAATAATAAATAGTATTGTATAAACTTGCATCCACCACGGCATTAACATTTTTCCACCATTGATTTTTATTATAATTAAACGTCTAATTAACCTGAGAATCAGTTAAATACAAGTTACGTTTGGAATTTATACCCAAAGCGAAATGTTTTTCGGGAATCATAAAAATAATTGAGTTTAAAACTACGCAGATAAATAAAAAATAAAAATACCTCTGGTATAACTCGAAAACTTTTGCAGGATGGATATATTAGATTCTTATGAAATTATATAGAAAAATATTTGAATTTGAAGGTATTGTTCAGGGAGTTGGTTTTCGCCCGACGATATATTCTCTTGCCGTAGATTCCGGGTTTGGGGGGTGGATAAGAAATTGTTCAGGTAAAGTATTGCTGGCCATTGAAGGTGAAGAAAAGAAAATAGATGTTTTTATGGCATCTTTGCCAAATAAATTGCCTTTGCAGGCGAGGATTGATAAAATCTGCGTTACGAGCTGCGAATCGATTAGTGATGTGTCAGAATTTAGAATTTTGGAGAGCACTAGAGATTCAGGTTTTAAAATTTCAATTCCTGCAGATCTTGCAATGTGTTCAGATTGCGAAAAAGAAATAACCGATCCATTAGATCGTAGATATAAATATTCTTTTACGACTTGTGTTAATTGTGGGCCAAGGTATACAGTTGTAAATTCAATGCCTTATGATAGATGTAGAACGACTCTTTCA
>CAZVCD010000231.1:0-4608 GCA_964625675.1 uncultured Victivallales bacterium
CTAAATTTCAAATTTTATAAAAGGTTGCACTTCAAACTTGAATGTAGCTTCTAAATACCAATTCATCTTTTCCACCTTTATTTAGTTTATTTAGTTTTACTCATGTTTTTTTAAGAAGTGAGGAGAATCGCCCCATTTATCAAGTCCTATTTCTTCTCCTATGCCAGTAATTCTACTACTCAAACATGCAGAGCACATCTTAGAGTTTTCATCAATACATGGTTTATTGTCATACAGCTGATATGGAGCTCTGAATTCAGTATCAGTTAAGTTGGGCATAATAATATTTGCACCGGCTAATAACCCCTGCTCTCTTCCTTTAGGATGAATTGCCTGAAGTGCAGTTGTTGCGGCAATATTAACATTCCTTAAATGAATACGGGTTACTGCAATCATTTTTAGAGAAAGTTCAAGGAGTTTCGACATATTAGGAGCATCAGGAAACAATTTAGTTAACAAAGAGTTTTTATGTGGCAAATAAGGCCCCATCCCAATCATATCTATATCCATATTTTTAAAGAAAATAATATCATCGGCGAGTTGCTCTATTGTCTGATAAGGGAGTTTTATCATAACGCCGGTACCTACCTGATATCCATTTTTCCTGAGTAATTTCAAGCAGTTGACTCTACAATTAAAATCATGACTTTCAGGATGAAGTTTTTGATACAGTTTTTTGTTTGAAGTTTCGATTCTTAGCAAATATCTATGTGCACCCGCTTTAAACCATCTTTTATAAGTTTCGTCAGATTGTTCTCCAACCGACAATGTAATACCCAATTTATTATTAGAGAGTTGTTTTATTTTTTTTAAAATATTTTCAACAAAACTTATAAACGTCGGATTTGATTGCTCTCCGGACTGCAGCACTATAGAACCATAGCGGTTTTCATGGGCAAACTTGGCAGAATTTAATATGCTTTCTTCATCAAGCATAAATCTTTCAGTTTCAGTATTGCTTTTTCTTATTCCGCAATAGAAGCAGTCCTTAGTACAAACATTACTAAATTCAATAATTCCCCGATAGTAAACTTTTTTGCCGACTTCAGCACTTTTAATCTCATATGCTTTGTTCAAAAGTAATTTAATATCATCTTTTTCTTTAAGATTTAAAAGAAAAATAAGATTCTCTTTTGACAGTTCAATTTGTCTATCAATTTTATCAAAAATAAGATTCAACATTTTTAGCTCTTGAAAAATTCCTATTAATATTCATATTCCATATTTGGCTGCGTTTGTAAAATCCGGTAAAGATAAGCATTTACCACATTATTAAGATTACATTCGCCACAAAACTATTTAGCTATATGGTTGGCATAGTCCCATCTTTAATTCATATTAATTAAAAACAGTCCGTTATTTATTCTAATCTGGTTTTCATAAAGGACTTTTGCAAGTAGTTCCATAGAGTTATGACGCAAATAAGAAAAAAATATAGAAATGAGAAAACGAACATTACTATCCTGGAGTAGTGGCAAAGATGCTGCATGGTCACTGCATAAATTACAACAAGATCCTGAGATTGATTTAATCGGCATATTTTGTGCAGTTAACAAAGAGGCTAATCGTGCTGCCATGCATGCTGTAAGAGTTGAGCTTTTACAAAAACAGGCAAAGAATATTAGCCTCCCCTTAGAAATAATTGAATTACCTTTTCCATGCAGCAATGCTGAATATGAAAAAATAATGAGTTCGTTCGTTAAAAAAGCAAAAAATGATAATATAGAGTGTTTTGCTTTTGGTGACTTATTTCTTGAGGATATTCGTAGCTATAGAGAAGAAAAGCTTAAAGACTCAGGAATTAAACCTATTTTTCCGCTTTGGGGAATTCCGACAGATAAACTATCAAGAGAAATGATTAGCGGCGGTTTAAGAACAATAATTACATGTATTGACCCTAAACAGATTCCAAATAAATTTATCGGCAAGGAGATTGATGAAAGTTTTTTGAATTCGCTGCCTAAAACTGTAGACCCCTGTGGTGAAAATGGAGAATTTCACAGCTTTGTTTTTGATGGTCCAATGTTCAAAGAGCAAATAGAAATAACAGTAGGCAATATTGTTAACCGTGATGGCTTTGTTTTTGTAGATATTTTGCCTAAAAACACTTAAAACTCACATGTAATTTTATGAATAAACTAATGCTATTTACTGATGCGAGTGTAAATACCCTATCTAAAATTGGCTATGGGGCTTATCTCGCTGTGTCTGAATATGATGTCTTATTGGATTCATTGAACTCGCAAATTAAGGTAAAACGATTTGAGAATACGTCTTCAACGAAACTAGAACTGCAAACGTTATTATGGGCTCTAAGGAATATGCAAACATTCAAAGGCAAAATAATTGTACATACAGATTCCCAAAATATCATAAGCTTGGAAAGAAGACGTGGGCGACTTGAGCAAAATAATTATCGTTCAAAGCATAATCGCTGCCTCAACAATCACGAGTTGTATCAGGAATTTTACAAAATGACTGACCAATTGAATTTTGAACTAATTAAAGTCCGTGGCCACCAGGCTTCGAATCAAAAAGATAATATCGCCCGGGTTTTCACACTTGTCGATAAAGCTTCAAGAAATGCGTTGAGAGAAGATAAATCATTATGATTTTCTGTTTAAGATTTTAAGGTTTAAGTAGTTAACAGCTTTTAGGACAAATACTAAATAGTACTAAAAAAGAAATCAGTGCATAATGACAATAAATATAATTAAATACTTGGTTTATATATTTTTCATAATAACCATAAGTGGATGCTATCATATACCTGAGCGGGAGAAATATGAAAAATCGATTGAGTATATCCGCGCTGGTGGAAATGTAAAAACGGTTATTGACATGCTGGCTCAACCTTTGATAAATGAAAAATACTTTGTAGGAATCGGAATAGGGGTTGTGATTGATGATTACGAGGAAATATTCTGCTATGGGAAAACCTCTCTTGATTCCAGTGAACCGGTAACAAATGATACACTTTTTGCGATAGGCTCAAGCACCAAGACTTTTCTATCAATTCTTCTTGCACAACTTGTTCAGGAAAAAAGAATTTCACTTGATGATCCCGTAAAAAAGCTGATCCCAGGCAATGTACATTTTGAATCTGAGGGGCTTGAAAACACCACTTTCAGAAAGCTTGCTTCTCACAGTTCTGGCCTTGACCAGGAAGCCTATGCAATAATAACGCTATGGCTGGGCATACGGTATTTTTTAGCCGGCTCGAATATTTATGAAGGAATAACACAGGAAATGCTGCTTGAATATTTAAAAGGATACAAACTTGACTCTTCACGTCCATATGGCTTTAGTTATTCAAATTTGGGATACGCATATCTTGGATGGCTTCTTGGCAATGCAGGTGATAATGGTATTGAAAATCTTCTGTATAAAAAAGTTATAATTCCTCTGGGCTTGAATGATACTGTGTTCGAACTAAATGAATCACAAAAGAAAAGAGTTGCCCAGGGATACGCAGGAGATCTGCCGTTCCTCTCCTTCAGAAATACAAAAACTGAAAACTGGATTCTTGCTTCGGGCATCAGGTCCGCTGGAGGATTATATTCATCTCTAAACGATTTGATGAAATATCTCAAAGCTAATATGGGCCTTACCCCCACTCATTTATATCCGGCAATGCAATTATCCCATAAAAGAGTAATTAAAGCCGGAAATGAAGGATATATGGGGATGGGCTGGTATAGCAATGAACTGCCCAATTCAAAAGCAAAAATTATATATATTGACGGCCTCATCGGCGGTTATACAAGTTTTATCGGATTTGATGAAAAATCCAAAATAGGAGTCATTGTACTTGTTAATTCCTGCAATTTTGAGGATTTCATTGGATTTGAACTCCTCGATATATTAATATCGGCACAACAAAAACAGCTAGTCTATAAGAATAAAAGCTAACACTCGAAAATTCGGGTGCTGGTATGATTCTGACCAGAAGCCATTACCTTAACTTTTATCTGTATTTTGTTGATTTATTTATTACATTCCTATTCACTATGCTTTACAAGCAAAACGCCAATGTGATTACACATTGGCGTTAATTGAAAACAAATAATTAATAGTTTATATCATTCAAATACTTACCGCTACGTCTGCTGTAACTGTAAGATAATTCTGTCCACATAAAATAATACCCCAGGAAGTTCCTACAGTCTGTCTTATATTAACAAGTTGGTATTTACCTCTATCTGCTTCAGAAACACCTGCATTTTCCCATAGGTCATTGACTGCATCATTATAGTCAGGGCTTGATATTTTTATAAATAAAATTATCTTCCAGCCATAACTGCTGCCGGATACGTTGCTCCTGTAAACTTTAACTTCTCTGTTTGTTTCAAAAGTAACAGGATTTATAACTGGCGCTTGAGCGGGAGCTGCGCGGCTTCTACCTGCATATGTCATTGACGGCAGCATTGCAATGCTGAGCAATGAAAAACAAAGAGCTGAAATAGTGACTTTTTTCCATACTGAATTGATACTCATTTAACCTTCTCCTTTATATTTAATTTATTCAAGATGTAACTGTATATTTATCAGTAACTATATAAATACATTATAATGTATATAATATTTGTTTTCTTTATGAAAAGTCTT
>CAZVCD010000232.1:0-4606 GCA_964625675.1 uncultured Victivallales bacterium
ATTAACTGCCCAGCTTCCAAACTATATGGTTCTGATGAAAATATTTTAAAATTCCAAACTGTTGAAAACATAAACTTCTCCTAACAAATCAAGATAAATCTTGTTTTTGTCTTTTTGTGTTAGCAAAAAATTACTGAATATGAACAGATTAAAAGTAAATTTCTAAGCTGTAAATATTTTTAGTGTTTCCAGTACATTATCATATTTGGTTTCCAATTCTACCAGATATTCTCTTGCACTTTTAACTACATTTTCAGGTGCGTTACTAATAAACTTTTCATTTGACAGTTTAGCTTTTGAACCTTTAATCCAGCCTTCCAATTCTTTTTTCTGTTTATTTAATTTAGCTTTTTCTGCTTCAATATCAACAGCATCCTTTAATGGAAGGAATATTGTTCCCGCATTTGTAACAATGGATGGAGCTTGGCCATCTGCTTCAGGAAAATTATCCTGGTTTACAGTCAGTTTTTCTGCATTTAACATATTTTTAATTACAGCAGTTTCTGAATTTAAAAACTCCATAATATCAGAATTAACGGCTTTAATATAGTATGATAGTTTTTTCCCCGGAGCTATATTGTAAGTTGAGCGCAAATTACGCCCTGCCCTAATCAGTTCAAATTTAGCTTCAACTTTTTCTGTCAATTTGCTATCTTTATTTTTTGTATCAATCGCAGATTCTGGGTATGAAGCAAACATTATTGTTTCAGATTCTTCGATAAATCCCATTTGATGCGCCAATTCTTCTGTAATAAACGGCATAAACGGATGCAAAAGTTTCAATATATTAAACATTACATAATCAAGAACGGTCAAAACCTGATGTTTTGCTTCTCCGCCTGCAAAAATTCTTACTTTTGAAGATTCAATGAACCAGTCACAAAATTCACTCCATACAAAGTCATAAACATCATGAGTAGCCATATGAAAGCTGAACTTTTCAAGATGCTTACTTGTTGATTTTATTGTTTCATCCAAACGAGCAATGATCCAGCGTTCATCAGCTGTAAGCAAGCCGAGGTCTATTCCTTCAAGATTCTTAAAGCCTTGGGTCGTCTCATCGTGCATCTGTCTGAATCTACATGCATTCCACAATTTGTTTGCAAAGTTACGCCCAATCTCACATTTATCATTACTGTACCTTATATCCATCCCTACAGGAGCGATATAAATAATGGAAAAACGAAGTGCATCCGCACCGTATTTTGCAATAACTTTCAATGGATCAGGAGAATTACCAAGCGATTTACTTAGTTTTCGCCCTTTGTCATCACGAATAATACTGGTAAAATAAACATTTTTAAATGGAATTGCATTTTTAAATTCTAAACCGGCCATTATCATTCTGGCAACCCAAAAGAAAATTATATCCGGTCCTGTAACCAAATCATCTGTTGGATAAAAATAATCCTGTTCAGGAGTATCTTCAGGCCACCCCATAATTGAAAAAGGCCATAACCATGAACTAAACCATGTGTCAAGTACATCGTTCTCCTGACGCCACGGACCACCCTCTACAGGCGCTTCCAGTCCAACGTGAATTTCTCCGGTACTATCATTGTACCAAGCAGGAATTCTGTGTCCCCACCAGATTTGACGACTGATACACCAGTCATGAATATTATCGAGCCAGTTATAATAAACTTTATCCCAGCGTGCAGGATAGAATTTTATTTTTTTTGATTTTACAGCTTCAACAGCAGGTTTGGCCAGCTCTTTCATGTTAACAAACCATTGTTCACTGAGCCTTGGTTCAATAGGAACATCACCGCGTTCTGAATATCCTACATTATGTGTATGGGCTTCCGATTTAATAAACAAATCAAGCTCTTTCATCATAAACACAATTTTTTGTCTACATTCAAAACGGTCCATACCAACAAATTCTTCACCGGCAGCTTCATTCATTGTCGCATCTGGATTCATTATATTCAAGCTAACAAGATTATGTCTTTTGCCTACTTCAAAGTCGTTTGGATCATGGGCAGGAGTGATTTTTACACAGCCAGTACCAAATTCAGGATCAGCATGTAAATCACCAACGATAGGAATAGTTCTATCAGTTAGAGGTAGGTTAATTGTTTTGCCTATTAAATGTTTGAAACGAATGTCTCCTGGATTAACCGCTACAGCAGCATCACCAAGCATAGTTTCGGGGCGTGTAGTCGCAATCTCCAAAAAGCCACTGCCATCGGACAACGGATATTTTAAATGGTAGAAAAGTCCATTTACTTCTTTAAAAATAACCTCTTCATCAGATAATGCGGTTCTGGAAATAGGACACCAGTTAATCATTCTGCTTCCACGGTAGATATAGCCTTTATTATAGAGGTCAACAAAAACTTTATTTACAGCATTATTCAGTCCTTCATCAAGAGTAAATCTTTCGCGTTCCCAGTCGCAAGAGCACCCTAGTTTTTTGAGCTGCTGGATAATTGTACCACCATACTCTTTTTTCCATTCCCATACTTTGTCTATAAATACATCTCTACCTAAATCATGCCTGGTTACGCCTTCGGTTTCTCTAAGATGTTTTTCTACACGGCTTTCTGTCGCAATTCCCGCATGATCTGTTCCAGGAAACCAGCACGTAGAATACCCCTGCATTTTTTTCCACCGAATCAGTATATCCTGTAGTGTATTATTTAATACATGACCGAGAGTTAAAATACCTGTAACATTGGGGGGAGGAATAACTATAGAATATGGTTTTTTATTTTTATCAACGGTTCCCTTAAAATATCCGCGATCATTCCATTCTGGCAACCATTTTTTTTCAATCTTTTCAGGTTCGTAAGCTTTAGGGATACTTTTACTCATTTTTCAATCCTTGTCTGTTAAGCACTCACTCCTGGGAGGAGATAAAGGGGAATAGGCCTTTTAAAAACAAAAAGCCGGGATTAAACCCGGCTACTAATAAACAACTCAAGATAAATCTTGTTTTTGTCTTTTTACTTCTGCTTGAATTCACAGTTATATTGATTATTAAGAAGTTAAAAAAACAATTTCCTGTACACTAAACTTAGCAAATATTATGCTTTTTGTACTTTTCCGGAACGTATGCAAGATGTACAGATTTTAATTTTCTTCACCTGACCATCAACATTGACTCGAGCATTCTGAATGTTAGGTTTAAAAGTACGTTTATTATTTTTAACTACATGCATTCCAATCCCGCCTTTTTTCTTGGCAAGACCTTTTCTGATGATAGAACCACCAACAACTTTTTTCTTTCCACAGACTTCACATACCATACTCATAATCTTCTCCTAAAATACAATAAAGAAACATTGCTGTTATCTTTGTCGCTATTTGATAAATAGCAATTTACAGATAATCAACAAAGATTATTTAATAACAAAAAATGGTGGGCTGGCTGGGATTCGAACCCAGGACCCCCTGCTTAAAAGGCAGGTGCTACTACCGCTGAGCTACCAGCCCGAAAATCGGAAGAATAAGATAGTCGGATATTTGAACGAATCAAGTCTATAAATAAAAATATTTTATTATTTTTCAAATAACTCATTACTAACCAGAAACAACCTTTTATCAGTCCGTTTTTGACGTGCTACCTAAAGTAAACTGAGTATCGTAATTTTCAAACGCAAGTAGGGATAAAAAGCAAAGAATTTGCTGATAAGTAAAAAGTTAATATTTATCAATAGGGGGAAAGATAAAAAAACAAGACCCCCCAAAAAAGTTCGAGGGGCAAACTCTACAGTAACTAGAAGTATTTACCCTGGGTAAATTTTAATCCTGTACCATTCTACATCTTAACATTTCAAAACTATCTCTTGACATATATTTTTTAATACAATGTCCATCGGAAGTAATAGTCTTTACTGCAAACTCGTAACTACATCCATTTTCTGTTTTTTTTCTGTTTCTAACTTTATAACATTCACTAATTGGAACAGCTATATTTGAGTGTTTTTTTTCACAATAAAAATTAATTTTTTCCATATTTTTTCTCCTTTCCTAAAAATCAAGGTCCCGAAGGTATAGTCAAACTGAGAATTATCAAGCGGTTTAGACCAATAAGGAGAATTATATCTGATTATAGTTTATTACAGAAGAACATTATCATTCGTTGTTTTTGTTCCTAAGATTGCTGTATTTGATCGAAAAAATATGCTGGCCTGCCAAGGCGTAGTGCCCCCCATAGCTTTTCGACTATAAAATATAAAAAGAGACAAAAACTTTTTTGTCCACGAATTTCGCAAATTAACACGAATTCTAAAAAACACTTATTTATTTTTTACAAAAATCAATAAGTAATTAGTACTAGTATTATATTCTATTGTATATATTTATACTTTAACCTCATCACATGCTGAAAAATATAGAAATCCTATTTTTAAAAGTGAAGTGCAACCATAATATAAAAATTTAAATGCTAATTTTAGCTTGCCTTCGCCATTGAATGTAGCCAATGAAAAACTTTTCAAGTAATATATTATGAATAATAGAAAAAGATGTGTATTTTTACTAGGATATCAACTATGCCTTTTATAATAATAAATTCTTGTTTATATAAAAATAGTGGGGTAAAAACTTGAGACTAAAAAAACAACGTTTATAGGAGATTTCTCGAAAATTGGACGTA
>CAZVCD010000233.1:0-4597 GCA_964625675.1 uncultured Victivallales bacterium
TACCTCTGGTATAATTAAAAAGTTAAAAATAGTCTTTCAACACCGAAACCACTTGTTAACAACCTTTCTTTTCGGTTATTCAACAGTTACTGAGTCCATCCGGCAAACCCGCCGTCGCAAATAAAATGCTCTTCTCCCCTGCAGTTTGTGGCAAATATAATATATCCCAACGTTTCATAGTAATTTTGTTTAGCCTCAGAAAAACAGTTTTTATCATGAACACTTCTCCTGCCTCCTGATGCTCTTTTACTCTTAGCTGACATGCTTTCATTCTCACAGATTTAGTGTTTAATATCGTCTATAGATTCATTATATACTTCCTACTATATTAAGTTAGACCTATTTAATTTATACATTCTTAAAATGTTTTTTCGACATTAATTCAATCAGCTGCTTGAATCATAGGCTTGAGTATGTTATTTTGGGATTCTATTTAAGAAGCAGAAATAGGAAAAGGAAAGAATATCAATGAAATTATTCGAAAAAATAAGACTGGGGAATATGGATATCCAAAACCGTATAATGTTTCCACCAATGCAAAAACGCAGAAGAGATCATTATTACATAAACCCAAAAGATTGTAAAGATTTTTACGTAAATCTAGCTAAAGGAGGCACCGGTATAATTGTAGTTGAAATGACTTTTATCAACCACACATTACCATTGCTTTTAGGCATGTTTGATGACCAGCATATTATAGAATACAAAAATATGATTGATGAAATGCATGAGAAGTCAAAGGTAAAGGTATTTATACAGCTGGAAGATGCACTGCCTGGCTTATGCTATGTTGATGAAGCACCTGAAGATATGATGGAACTTTTTTATCAGAACTTTATGTCTGCAAGTGTTCGTGCTAAAAAAACAGGAGCAGATGGGATAGAGCTTCATGGAGCATGTAGTAACTTATCTAAAAGAATGTCCTTAGTAAAAAGAATTTTAACTGGCATGCGAGAAATTTGCGGAAAAAATTATCCAATTGGAATAAGGATAGATGCAAGTGAATTCATTTTTAACGAAACTACAATGAACCGGACAATAGATATTATTCATGAGTTATCCAAGGAGAAAATAGCTTATATAAGCTTATCAGGCGGTAAAAGTGTCAAGAAAGAAGAAAGGGTATATTTTACAGAATCAATAAAGAAAATAACTGCTGAATATAATGTCCAAATTATAAGCACAGACAATGCCTCTAAATATCAGCTGGCTGAATCTAAACTTCAGTGTTTTGATTCAGATATTGTCGAAATCTGCAGAGCAATTTTATGTGATCCTGAATGGCCGCTAAAAACAAAAGAAGGCCGTTTTGATGAAATAAAAAAATGTGCATACTGCAATCGCTGTATGGACTCTCCAATAAAGCGTAAACCTACTACCTGCAGAAAATGAAATAAATTATACATTAACATAATAATTAAAATAGGAATTACTTCATGAACACACTTTTAGTTTATCCAAAATGTCCAAATACATTTTGGAGTTTTAAACACGCGTTAAAATTTATATTTAAAGAAGCACTTCATCCACCACTTGGACTAATAACAGTCGCAGCAATGCTTCCTTTTAAATGGAGAAAAAAACTTGTCGACATGAATCTTGAAGCACTAACTGACAAAGATATTGAATGGGCTGATTATGTACTAATAAGTGCAATGGAAATACAAAAAAAATCTGTAAAAGCGATCATTGAACGCTGCAAAAAAATGGGGAAAAAAATAATAGCCGGGGGGCCGCTTTTTACAGTGGAACCAGAGCTTTTCAAAGATATTAACCATCTAGTCCTTAATGAGGCAGAAATTACACTTCCATTGTTTTTAGCAGATTTAGCAAAAGGTAAAGCTAAGCATATATATACATCCGATGAATTTCCAGATCTATCCAAAACCCCCATACCTTTATGGAGCCTCCTTAATATGAAAAAATATGTATCGATGAATGTCCAATATTCAAGAGGATGCCCATTTAATTGTGAATTCTGCGATATAACTTCTCTTTACGGCCACAAATCACGGACAAAAGATAAAAATCAGTTATTATCCGAACTGGATAACTTATATTCCAGCGGCTGGAGAGGAAACGTTTTTTTTGTTGATGATAATTTTATAGGCAATAAGTCTAAATTAAAATCAAATATTCTACCTGCACTCATCAATTGGATGAAGGGAAAAAAATATCCATTTAATTTTTCTACAGAAGCTTCAATAGATCTTTCTGATGATGAAATATTAATGGACATGATGGTTAATGCAGGATTTGATGGTGTTTTTGTAGGTATTGAAACTCCCAATGAGGAAAGCCTGGCTGAATGCAACAAGTTACAAAATCAAAACCGTGACTTAGTTGCCTGTGTTAACAAAATTCAGAAATATGGTTTAGAAGTACACGCAGGTTTCATAGTCGGCTTTGATAGTGATACACCCTCTATCTTTGAGAAACAGATAGAATTCATCCAGAAAAGTAGAATTATCACTGCCATGGTCGGTATATTAAATGCACCACGCGGCACCAAACTTTACAAGCGCATTGAGATGGAAGGTCGATTATTAAAGGAAATTTCCGGAACCAATAATGATTCCTCAACAAACATTATTCCAAAAATGGGAATGGAAAAACTTGTCAATGGATATAAACGTATTATCAAAGGAACATATTCAGCAAAGCCGTATTACAAACGGGTAAAAGAGTATATAAGAAAAGATAGACCTCTGACAAAACGAACATATCGTATTCATTTAGGTCATATTCGCTATCATTTCGGTTATATTGGAGCAATTTTTAAATCTATATGGGTATTGGGAATCAAAGATAGGGAAAGAACTCATTACTGGAAACTTCTTTTCTGGACTTTATTAAAACGTCCCAGACACTTACCTATGGCAATTGGATATGCTATTTATGGATTCCACTTTAGAAAGGTTTACGAAAACTATCTATACAAGTGTTAAAAATATATATTGCATTATCTATTTTTTTAACCCCCTGTCTTTTTTCAAAAAATAATATAAATTAAAACTATATTAAAAGTATTTTACATTTGGTAAAGTTTTTTAACAAAAAATAATTAAAGCTATAAATGAATACTAAACAAAAAATAATATTAGCAGCAGCGGAAGAATTTGCAGAAAAAGGATATACAACTACGACTACACGTGATATTTGTCGTAAAGTAAAAATGAATACTGCTGCAGCTAATTATCATTTCAATACGAAACAGGAACTGTATCGTCAGGTTTTTCTATACCTGTTTGATTCAGAAACAGATAAAAGTCCTAATACAGAGATAAATATTGAGTCTTTTAAGGATTGGGAAACAAATATCAGAAAGTGGATTTTGGATTTTTTACTTAGCATGACCAGTTCCTCACCGCTTTACCGCTGGAGAACAATACTGATAGCAAGAGAAATGACAAATCCATCGGAAATTTTTCCATGGCTTTGTGACTACTATTTCAAGCCTTTTATTGTTGAGCTACAGGCATATTTTGAATATATATTTCCTAAAAAACAAAATGAAGAAATACTTTACGAAGTATTCTCTCTATTATCTCAATGTCTTTTTTATGTACAAAATAGGTCTATAGCAGAATATGCATTTGGCAAACAGATTTATACAAAAGAAAAATTATCTAAAATAGCAGATCATATTTATAAAAGCATAGAAACAAAAATACCTATGGTATAATTAAAAAGTTAAAAATAGTCTTTCAATACCGAAGCCACTTGTTAATAACCTTTCTTTTCGGTTATTCAACAGTTTTTGAGTCCATCTGGTAAACCCGCCGTCGCAAATAAAATGCTCTTCTCCCCTGTAGTTTGTGGCAAATATATTATATCTCAACGTTTCATAGTAATTTTGTTTAGCCTCGGAAAAAACTGGGTTTATATGAACATTAGGGTTGTTTTTACCTATTTGATGGACTATATACTGCAGCTTATCTTTAATTGCATGATTATAAACGATTAATAAAATTCTTATTGATGGAATACTTATGCCAAGTTCAGATAATTTATTTAACAGATTGATAAAATAATTCAACTGATTCATCAGAGAGTCTATTTCAAAGTTAAAAGCCCCCTCGTCACGACCTGCATCACATAAACTGAGCAACTTGAAATGAGCCGCAGAATCTTTACCCTCTACCGGCTGTGTCCGCAACACTCTCTGACTGGCACATAGTTTTACTTTTTTAAATATATCATCTCGATTTTTGAGTAGTGTTTCCCGCAATTTTGCACATTCCATCGCAAGAACATTTGTAGGATCAGAACATACCTCTGTGTTTCTTATAGTTGACAATATATTATTTTGATCAACAGGAGCTAAGACAGAACAACATCCCAGTGGCGCAACAGGGGATAGTTCAAGCATACGATAGTCGTTAGGTAAAAGAGAAATAGCAAGCTGCTCGAAATCCAGATATTTTTCTGGGGCAATAGTTGACGGCTGAGTAAACCTGTTGGATTTGTATTGAGAAAAGAGATGCTTTAATTCGATTTTTTCAACTCTTTTTCTATAAACCTCAAGTAGTAGCGACTGTAAATCAGGCAAATTGATTTTATCAGATAAAGCGTCTAGTACATTCGAATCACTTGT
>CAZVCD010000234.1:0-4593 GCA_964625675.1 uncultured Victivallales bacterium
TAATTCCCACAAGCGTAACACTTCCTGTTTTAGCCATAGTCTCAGCATATGATTTGCCGCTTGCTATTGCTTTAACAATTGCTTCATTTTTGTATTTATCCTGATTATCCAATGCAAACGTTACCGAGTCTATTTTATTAGATCCTGATTTAATTACATTTTCAATTATTTTACCAGCCATATCAAGTTTTTTAGTTTTTATTAATATACTGTTTTCTACCGTGTAGCCTATTATTGATGATTTCCAGTATTCAGGGGGATTATTGGGACGTGGCTTCCAGACAGGGTTTAGTGAATAACTTTGGGTTTGAACATTTTTTTTATCTAACCCCATTTTCTTTAAGATTTCAATGGTTTTATTCATCTTGTCATTATTTTGACTAAGCGCTCTTTCTGCTGTTTTGTCTGTGGTTACTGCTGAAACTTGAATTTTTAGAAGATCAGAAGGTACGCTAATTTGAGATTTACCTGTAACTGTTATTGTTGAAGGACGTTTTTTCCCGCAGGCAGTGAATAGCCCTGTCGCAATTAATAAGCTTACAAAAATGACAATGAACTTTTTCATGAATAAGTCTTCCTTTGTTTTTTGTTTATAATTTAAGTGTATAGTAATTTGCTTTTTAACTTCTTCATAATCAACATAATCATGATTTCAAACAGAAGTAAAAAGACAAAAACACGATTTATCTTGAGTGTATAGTAATTTGCTTTTTAACTTACTTATAGCCAACAAGGTTTAACAATGCGACAAAACAAAAATACAAAAACAAGTTTAACTTGTAAAGCTATTATATAAATATAAAGCTCTTTTTTATGAAAAACCTGCAATATTTATATAAATAATTTAAAAAAAATAAATAATAAAACTTGTCTTTTCATGTTGCATGTGTAGTTTATATGCTCATGTAAATATTAAAGTGGTTCCGTAGCTCAGTTGGTTAGAGCAGGCGACTCATAATCGTCTGGTCGTAGGTTCGAGTCCTACCGGAACCACCATTTCTTTTTTAACCCGCCTAGATTCTACAACATCATTTAAGTGTATAGTAATTTGCTTTTTAACTTCTTCATAGCCAACAAAGTTTAACAATGCAACAAAACAAAAATACAAAAACAAGTTTAACTTGTCTTTCGATTGTTTAAAATGAATAAGAGATATGCTATTATGATATAATCATGCATATCTATAATAAACTAAAGACGCTCAATGGAAACCGATGAATCAACACAAAATTTAGAGTCAACTATTAATGCTGTTAGACTCAAACCGCTTCACTGGAGAATCTGGATACTTTCATCAATGGGAATATTTATTGAGGGCTTCAACCTTTTTGCAATTGCAGTAGCTCTCCCTCTTATTATTCATCAATATAACCCTTCTCCAATATTAGAGGGCTTTGTTGCAGCCAGTGTTATTGCTGGGACAGTTTTTGGCGCCGCTGTTATGGGGCGCTTAGCAGATATATGGGGACGGAGACGTTTTTATATTTTAAATGCACTAATTGTAACAATTTTTAGCCTTCTTGCCGGTATCTCTACTAATTTATACGCTTTAATTGTGTTTCAATTTATGTTGGGTATTGGTATTGGCGCCGACTATCCTATATGCGCATCCTATGTTTCAGAGTTTATGCCTTCTAGAATTAGAGGACGAATGTTGATTAGTGCATTCAGCTTTCAAGCTGTCGGGATGTTTTCTGCTGCTGTTGTTGGGTTTATAGTATTAAAAATTTATCCAAATGTTAATGCCTGGCACTGGATGGTGGCTATTGGAGCCGCACCGGCTGCTGTAATATTTTTACTAAGAACAACCGTTCCGGAAAGTCCGAGATGGTGTATTGAAAACGGATATGAACAGGATGCAATCCGAACAATTACTAAATTAAGCAATAAATCAAAAAAATCGATTGTAAAAATAGTAAAAAAAGAGCAGAAAAAGCTTATAAGCTTACAGGTAAAAGCACTACCTTTTTCATCTTTATTTAAAAAAGAATATTTAAGACATACAATTTTGGCAGCAGTACCATGGTTTTTGATGGATATTGCAACTTATGGTGTTGGTATATTTACTCCCACAATTATTGCTACGGTTATTTCAGGGCAAGGGGGATCATTTATTAATGAAGACATATTATCCATAGAAGGCGCGGCACTTATAGATATTTTCCTGTTTGCCGGACTAATTATCAATATTTTACTTGTGGAAAAACTCGGCAGAATAAAGTTACAGTTACTTGGATTTCTTGGTATGGCCGGAGGGCTTTTAGTTTTAGCTGCTGCTACATGTTTGCCCAAGGCTGGTTATGGTTATATGTATTTGTTGTTTATAGGATTTATTATTTACAACTTTATGATGAATGTGGGGCCCAACGCCACTACATTTATATTGCCTGCAGAATTATTTCCTACTAAATTAAGGGCTACAGCACATGGCTTTTCTGCTGCTTTTGCAAAGATGGGAGCTGTTATTGGAATTGTATTTCTTCCTCTGGTTATTGATAAGGCCGGATTATTTATAACAATGATAATAATGAGTATTATTGCTTTCTTAGGATTTGTTTTAACTTTTATTTTTAAAGTTGAAACAAAAGGCAAGTCACTTGAAGAGCTTTCACATCTTGAAGCCGGCAGAACAATGGCACATCATAAACCAAAACCCATTCCGGATATTGAACAAAAATAGAGGATTGGCTTGAAGCCTACTCTATCGTTTCACAATTTAGTGTGTATCTTGCTTTTTCACTTCTTAATAATCAATATAATTCTGATTTAAAACAGAAGTGAAAAAGACAAAAACACGATTTATCTTGATTTTGTAAATACACTTGGAGTATAATCTTTCGGCGGAATATATCCAAGCAATTCAATACAAGTTGCCGCCACCGAACTAATACCTAGATCAGGAACCATTTTTGTATTATAGTCATTTTTATATTCCGGGTCGTATATAATACAAGGAACAGGATTTAGCGAGTGACTAGTTTTGGCTTCCGATTTTCCGTTTTCATCCTTAGAAATATCGCCGGTCTTTTTGTCGTGCTGATACATATCATCACAGTTTCCATGGTCTGCGGTAATCAACATAATACCACCAGCTTTTGCAACAGCTTTTACGAGGCGCTCAACGCACATATCAACCGTTTCAATAGCTATTATTGTTGATTGATAAATCCCAGTGTGTCCAACCATGTCGCCATTTGGATAATTCAATCTAATAAAATCATATTTACTGCTTTCAATTGACTCAATAACCTTGTCGGTAATTTCAGCACCTTTCATCCATGGCCGCTGTTCAAAAGGAATAACATCAGAAGGAATTTCAATATATGTTTCTTTGCTATCATCAAATTTCCCTGTTTTATTGCCATTGAAAAAATAGGTGACATGTCCATATTTTTGTGTTTCACTAATTGCCATTAGGTTTAAACCTGATGCACAGAGATATTCCCCCATTGTTCTATTGATAGCAGGAGGAGTAACAAGATATTTTTTGGGAACATGAAGATCTCCATCATATTCCATCATTCCGGCATAAAGAACATTGGGGCGTGGAGAGCGATCGAAGGGAGTAAATTCATCTTCTTCAAATGCAGCAGTTATTTCAAGAGCCCTATCACCGCGAAAATTAAAATAAATAACAGAGTCGCCATCTTTTATTTGGCCGACAGGGTTTCCATTTTCGTCCTCAATAACAAAACCGGGGAGATCCTGATCAATTGCCTCTGTTTCTTTTCTTAGTGTTTCAATAGCTTCTTTTGAAGACTTAAATTTTGGGCCTTTACCGTGTACATGTATATCCCATCCTTTGCGTACCATATCCCAGTTTGCCCCGTAACGATCCATTGTTATTTGCATTCTTCCGCCGCCGGACGCGATTTTATAGTCGCAATTACCTTTTATTTCCTGTAAATATTCTTCAAAAGGTTCAACATATTTAAGAGCAGAAGTTTCTGGAACATCTCTGCCGTCAAGAAGGATATGTATTCTGATTTTTTGAACACCCTCTTTTTTTGCTTCTTCAATCATAGCTTTAAGATGGTTGATATGACTATGTACGTTACCGTCAGAAAATAGTCCTAAAAAATGTAGAGTAGAGTTTTTTGAATTACAGTTAGAAGTTAGGTCTTTCCACACTTCGCCTTCAAACATTCTTCCACTTGCTATTGCTTTATTAACAAGCTTAGCTCCTTGTGCAAATACTCTTCCACATCCAATAGCATTGTGTCCAACTTCACTATTTCCCATATCATCATCACTTGGAAGCCCCACTGCTAACCCGTGAGCATTTAATTTTATATTTGGGCATGTTGCCAGCATTCTATCCAGGTTTGGCGTATAACCGTTTAAAAAGGCATCACCTTCTTTGTATTTACCGAATCCCACACCATCCATAATACATAAAACAACAGGGCCTTTACGGCCTTTAAACGCTGAATTTTTCTTTAAAGCTTCAAGCATAATTCTTCTCCTGGTTATAATCTTATTTAAGTGTATATAAATTTATTTTTTAATTAGTAATATTATAGAAAACAAAATTTACCTTTTCAAAAAAAGATATATTAAAATGCAAAAGTATGATTGCATACCTTGCTCACT
>CAZVCD010000235.1:0-4592 GCA_964625675.1 uncultured Victivallales bacterium
CTTTATGCAGCTGGTGGTGCAGAACGCTATAACTCTGCCATAAACGGCCTAAATGCACTACCTGAGAATATTGAGTTCGTAGCCGTCCATGACGCCGCCAGGCCACTGGCGAACAAAAAACTGCTTTATAAATGCCTTGACTCCTGCAAACATAGAGGTAGTGGCATTGCTGCAAAAAGAATTAACGACACAGTAAAACGCACTGAAAATGACGGAAAAGTCGTCAAAAACATTAACAGAGCAAATCTCTGGGCTGTAGAAACACCACAAATGTTTAAATTTGATGAGCTAAAGTCAGCTTATAGAAAGCTTCTACAGGATAAATCAACTGTAACAGATGATGCCGGTGCGATGGAAAATGCGGGTTTTCCTGTTTATCTTGTAGAAAATCCCGACATTAACACTAAAATTACACATAAATCGGATATAATATATATTAAAGAACTAATTCAATAGTATAGATATTTGCTTTTCAAACTGTAGAGAAGCAAATAATCATATTCCCCATATGCAAAAACACGTTTAACTTGATTCTAGCAAATATAGAAAAAGGAGAAAACATATGTTTGGATTTTATCGTGTCTCTTCTGCTGTTCCTATAATCCGTGTAGCGGATGTAAAATATAACACTAAACAAATTATTAAATGTATCCAGGAAGCAGACAGTAAATCTTCAGCACTGGTTGTTTTTCCCGAATTATGCATTACCAGCTATACATGCGGAGACCTTTTTAATCAATCCGCGCTGTTAAATTCAGCTAAAGACGCATTATACTACATAGCACAACATACAAGAAAGCTGAATATTGTATCAGCAGTTGGACTTCCAATTCTTCATAATAGTTCAATATACAACTGTGCGGCAATAATTCATAAAGGTGAGATTCTGGGTATTGTTCCAAAAACAAATCTTCCGAATTACAGAGAATTTTACGAGAAACGCTGGTTTACTCCACATACAGATCTCTTTTCCTATGATTCAATTGTTTTTTTTGGTAAACATATCCCATTTGGAACAAATATTATTTTTGAACTCAGTGAAGAGTTTAAGCTAGGAGTTGAAATCTGTGAAGATTTATGGGGAGTAATTCCGCCAAGTTCATATCATGTTTTAGCCGGAGCTACAGTCATCGCGAATCTTTCTGCAAGCAATGAGCTTGTAGGAAAATCAGAATACCGACGCGAGTTAATTAGAAGCCAAAGCGCCAGATGTATATGTGGATATATCTATTCCTCTGCCGGAGTAACTGAATCTACGTCCGATGTTTTGTATGGCGGACACGCGTTAACAGCAGAAAACGGCACATTAATACACGAAAATAATAGATTTCAGAAAAAAAATTATATTTCATATTCTGATATTGACTGTCGACGTATTCTTGCAACCCGCACATCTGAAAGCTCAATTGGCGTTTCAGGAAATAATCTAAAAACTTTGATGCCTCAATTCAAAGAATACCGCAGAATTAATATTAAAAACATCAATCAAATAACAAAAATAAAAAGGCAGATAAATCCACATCCATTTGTTCCGTCAAATCCGGAGCAACAGGATATAAGATGTTCTGAAATTTTCAATATTCAATCTTCCGCCCTGGCTAAAAGGCTCGAACACACCAAAGCTAAAAAATCTGTTATTGGTATATCCGGCGGACTTGATTCAACGCTTGCCCTACTCGTAACAAAAGTCGCTCATAAATTGATAAATAAATCTCCAAAAGATATTATTGCAATTACAATGCCTGGATTTGGCACAACAGATAGAACATATAACAATGCCATTGCCATGTGCAAAACGATTGGTTGTGAAATAAGAGAGATTAATATTAAAGATGTATGCGAAGAACAGTTTAAACTTTTAAATCTGGATACGTCAGTAAAAAACACAACTTACGAAAATGTTCAGGCCAGACAACGCACAATGCTTCTAATGAATACTGCCAATGAAGAAGGAGGTATCGTTATCGGCACCGGTGATCTATCAGAAATAGCTCTCGGCTGGTCTACTTATAACGGAGACCATATGTCCATGTACGCCGTAAACTGCGGTGTACCTAAAACATTAATACGATATCTTATAGAATGGAATGCAAACAAATCTGAACCAGCTTTAAAAACAACTCTTACTGATATTATCGACACACCGGTGAGTCCCGAACTGCTGCCACCAGATAAACAAGGCGAAATAGCTCAAAAAACAGAGGACATAATCGGCCCATATGAACTGCATGACTTCTTTTTGTATCACACAGTAAAATACGGCGCCTCCCCTGACAAAATTAACGCACTTGCAAACATCGCGTTTAAAAATGTTTATAGCCCTGAAATAATAGAAAAATATCTTAAGTTTTTTATTTCCCGCTTTTTTTCTCAACAGTTTAAAAGAAATTGCATCCCTGATGGCCCAAAAGTTGGTACTATTGCACTATCTCCACGCGGTGATTGGCGGATGCCTCCAGATGCTTCATCCGCTGTTTGGCTTGATATAAAATTAAAATATAACTAATTACACAGATACATTTTAAAAAACTTATAACTATAATAGCTACAAAAAGAAAGGTTTAACAGGATTATGAGTAAAGATATTCCCAAAAACAAAGTAAAGACGCGTACAATCATTTATTGTTTTATAGGTGCCTTAGGAGGATTACTGTTTGGTTTAGACCAAGGGTTTATAAACGGCTCGTTTGAATTCATTGTAAACGATTGGCATCTAACACTTTCACAGGGTGAATCTTATGCCGGCATAATGCTTATTGGCGCTGCAGTTGGAATTATTATCAGTGGGTGGTTTGCCAGAACTGCAGGCAGAAGAAATACTCTAATTATCGCCGGGGCGGTTTTTACTGTTTTCGCAATACTTGGTTCTATAACACAGACATATTTTATCTTTTATTGGACAAGGTTTTTTATAGGTTTAGCAGTTGGATCAGCATCGTTTGTTGTCCCCTTATACCTCTCTGAAATAGCACCTACAAAAATAAGAGGCTCCATGATTTCTCTTTACCAGTTGTATGTAACTATTGGTATTTGTGGGATTTACTGCAGCAACGCTTATATTGGGCATCATTATCAATCCTGGAGGCCAATGCTTGGAATAATAGCATTACCAGCAGCATTGATGTTTGTCCTGTCATTTTTTATCCCAAGAACACCAAGATGGCTACTTCTTAAAGGAAAACAAGAATCAGCATTAAAAATATTAAACAAAACACTCAGCTCACCGGAAGAAGTTGAAAAGGAACTTAAAGAAATAAATCAGAGTCTTGGACAGGATAAAAAGCTAGAAACCACCAGTGCTTTAAGTATGATGAAAAAAGGTTTCTTTATAAAGGCTGTTTTTTTAGGTATAGCCCTAATGGCAATTCAACAGCTAACAGGAATAAACGGGATAATATATTACTCAGGAATTATTTTTAAAAAAGCAGGGATTTCCAATCCAGGTACAGGAACTATTTTAATAGGAATTGTAAATGTAATTTTCACGCTACTAGGCGTTAAACTTATAGACAGGTTTGGCAGAAAGCCTCTGCTGTATGCCGGAATAACGATAATAACACTTACCCTTATTGTGATGGGCACTATGTTTGCTCTTGAAGATATGGGCACCGTGGGGCATATGATTATGCTTGTTTCGTGTTTGCTCTACATTATTGGCGCTGCTTTTTCAATAGGCCCTATTGCATGGGTATTATGCGCTGAAAT
Organism: uncultured Victivallales bacterium; assembly: GCA_964625675.1. Taxonomy (GTDB): domain Bacteria; phylum Verrucomicrobiota; class Lentisphaeria; order Victivallales; family GWF2-38-69. The sequence continues at coordinate 3,706 of CAZVCD010000235.1, forward strand.
TTTTCCACTGGAATGCAGAGATATTGGTATTACAATAACAACTCTTTCAAACATATTTTTCGTTTTCATTATTGTGAGATACTCACTTACTCTAATGAACATGTTAGGTGGAAGCGGCATGTTTTTTGTTTATGCAGGAATTTCCGTTCTTTCGTTTTTGGTTGTCAAATTTTTCGTACCAGAAACTAGAGGCATATCGTTAGAAAAAATTGAGTTAGATCTCAAAAATGGTGTAAAACTTAGAAATTTAGGTACTAAACATTAAGCAATATTAATTAAAAAAAGACAAATATCTATGAAAAAGATAAGAAAGTTCGAATCGTTTGCATGGTCTATGAGCTTTGTCGGAACCGGTATTGGCGCTGGAATATTGTTTCTTCCTGTTCAGGCAGGAATTGGCGGCGTAAAATGTTTTCTCCTTTCTGCAGTCGTTGCATTCTCCTTTTCATACATAAGTCATAAGATTTACGCAAAACTGGCAATAGACTCGGAAAAACCGAAAGATTATCCCGGTATTATCAGAGAACACCTGGGCTCAAAGTTTTCGCTGATAATGGCAATATTATTTTTCATTTTAGTTTTTTTATATCTGGTGGTTTATATAATCGGGTTGAATGTTGCAGTAGGTTCATTTCTTTTCAATCTGGGTGTTACATCAACGCACCTAAATGAAACAATCTGGTTCCCGCTGTTAATATTATTTATTCTTTTGAGTCTGATGTCCTGTAATGAAAAAGTGATTATCAAAATCATGAGTATAATTACTTTTCCTTTAATTTTGATGTTAATATTTTTAGCCTTTTATCTAATTCCCCACTGGGATATAACCAACTTAACCCGGGTGCCCTCAATAGATACATTCACATCTACTTTCTTTTATAATATTC
>CAZVCD010000236.1:0-4473 GCA_964625675.1 uncultured Victivallales bacterium
CTTTCGCGAATAAGCCTTTCTGTACGAACCAAACCAATTCTACACTGATTTTGAAGCTGTTCTCCTACAGTTCTGATTCTTCTGCTTCCAAGATGATCTATATCATCCACTTTTCCGCCTGTGCTGCGGAGTTCCATCAATCTTTTTGAAGCCTCCAGTAAGTCTTCTTTTGTAAGAGTTCTTACATCCTCAGGAATCTTCAGTCCCAGTTTCTGATTAATTTTATAACGACCAACCAGCCCCAGGTCATATCTTCTCACATCAAAGAAAAGGCGCTTCAATAGCTGTTTCGCGTTTGTGATACTTGGTGGATCACCAGGTCTCATGCGACGATAGATTTCTTTTAATGCCTCATCCGGAGTATTAGCCGGATCTCTTTGAAGACATTTTAAAAGATAGTCACCTTTAGTAGGTATATGAATAACTTCAAGCTTTTTAACTTTTAAAAGTTTGAGTTCTTTTAACGCGTTTTCTGTTAGCGGGTCGTATGTATCTACTATAACTTCGCCTTCTATATCAAGGATATCTTCCATTACATAGTATTCGAAAATATCCTTCTCTTTTGCAAGAGCAGAAACAGACATCTTTTTAATGTCATAAATGTTTTCTATCATCTCTCTATCAGTTTCATAACCAACAGCGCGCAGCAAAGTTGTTATAAGAAATTTACGCCTTCTTCTTCTTCTATCTAAATAAATAAAAATATTTTCGTTAATATCAAACTGGACTTCTAACCAGGATCCTCTGTCAGGAATAATGCGATAAGAATAGAGTGTTCTTCCGCTTGTATGCTGTTTTTTTTCAAAGCAGACGCCAGGTGAACGATGTAACTGACTGATTAAAACGCGTTCTGCTCCGTTAATTATAAAAGTTCCTCTATCTGTCATCATAGGTATTTCACCCATATAAACAGACTCTGATTTAACTTCCCCTTTACTGTCAAGTCTAAATTCTACATGCAAAGGAGCACTATATGATTGACCATCTTTTAAGCAGTCAACAACATTTGATTTGGTTGCTCCCAATGAATAAGACATATATTCAAGAATATACTGCTTATCATAGCTTTCGATTGGGAATATTTCTTGAAATACTTCATGAAGACCTTGGTTATTTCTCTCTTCATGCGGTACATCTTTCTGTAAAAATTCATCGTAAGAACCTGTTTGAATTCCAATAAGATTTGGAATTTCAAGTACTTCACGAAGTTTGCCGAAATTCATACGTTCAGCCATAGTGTACACCTGCATTTTATATTACGAAGTACAAATAAAAACACCTCTATTTGAGGTTGTCTTTATATAATCAATTACACTGATAAAAATTTTTAGTGCAAACGACAAAAGCGGGAAATGCGAATTTTCGCATTTCCCGTTATCTTAAATAATTAATTTTCAGCTTTATTTGAGCTCAACAGAAGCACCAGCTGCTTCAAGGTCTTTCTTGATTTTTTCAGCTTCTTCTTTTGTTGCACCTTCTTTGATAGCCTTAGGAGCTGCTTCAACAAGGTCTTTTGCGTCTTTAAGTCCAAGACTTGTGAGAGTTCTAACAATTTTAATCACTGGAACTTTTGAGCTTCCAAAACTTGTAAGAATTACATCAAATTCTGTTTTTTCTTCAGCTTCTTCTTGTGCAGCAGCTGCTGGCATTGGTCCCATTGCAGCTACAGGAGCAGCAGCAGTAACGCCAAGTCTATCTTCTAAAGCTTTAATAAGCTCTGAGAGTTCAAGAACTGTCATGTTTTCGATGTAAGAGATAAATTTTTCCATATCAGCGGAAAGATTTGTTTTTGTTGCTTCAGACATTTTAATATACCTCCAAAATAATTTTAACTATTGGACAATTTTTCTTTATATGAATTAATTACGTAAACAATACCGGACAATTTTGTATGCAGCAGACTTGCAAGACTTCTTGCAGGCGCTTGTAATGTACCAAGCAGTTGTGCCAACAGAACTTCTCTTGGCGGCAGCTTGGAAATAGATTCGACATCTACTCCGGTTAATACTGAACCATCAAGGTATCCACCCTTGAAGGAAACCACTTTGTGCTTTTTAGCAAAATCGCTTAATGACTTGGCAACCTCACCTGGGTCACCACTGCCACTGATTAACGCTGTATCACCAATTAGTTCTATTGCTGCTAAATTTTCAATTTTTTTCAATTCAGCAGCTTTTAGGATCAAACTGTTTTTAAGAATATGACACTGCGCTTCAACTTTATCCAAATCTGAACGCAATTGGTTAAACTCTTTTACTTTCAACCCTTTATATGATACCATGTATAAAAAAGATGAATTTTCTATAATGACACTGATATCATTTACTATTTGCCTTTTCTCAATCCTCATTTATGCCCCCACTCTTGTGAAGTCACTGGTTTTAACTTTTATTCCAGGACTCATTGTTGAACATATGGAACAACTAACAATGTAAGTTCCTTTTGTGCTCGCCGGACGAGCGGAGAGTATAGCCTTGATAATTGTTTTACAGTTTATATCCAAGTCTTCTACAGTAAATGATAACTTTCCTACAGGAACATGAGCACATGCTCCTCTGTCAGCTCTAAATTCAACACGGCCTGCTTTTGCTTCTTTTACCGCATTAGCTACGTTATCTGTCACTGTACCGGTTTTGGGATTAGGCATTAACCCCCTTGGTCCAAGCATTTTTCCTAATGGTCTTACCTTAGGCATTGCTGCCGGGGTTGCTATTAATGAATCAAAGTCGAGCCAACCATCTTTGATTTTAGCTATTAAATCTTCCATGCCAACTACATCTGCACCAGCGGCCTTAGCCTCTTCTGCAGATTCTCCTCCAGCAACTACAGCAACAGTAACCTGTTTGCCTGTTCCTTTAGGAAGTGTAACAGCACCTCTAACGTTTTGATCAGACTGTTTGGGATCAATACCAAGTTTAAATGAAATTTCAACAGTTTCATTAAATTTTACGTGAGGCATATCTTTCAGAATTTTTAAAGCATCACTTAAATCATAAACTTGATCTTGTTCAATTTTTTCAATCTGTGAACGATATAACTTACTTTTATGCATCTACCACCTCAATTCCCATACTCCGAGCAGTTCCTTCAATTATTTTGATGCCTGCTTCTTCGTCTCTAGCATTCAAGTCATCCATTTTAGTTTTAACTATCTCTAAAACCTGCTCTCTAGTTACCTTTCCTACATTTGCTTCTCTCCCGGGATTGTTAGCTCCTGCTGCGAGTCCTGCTGCTTTTTTCAATAGAATCGCTGCTGGGGGAGATTTAGTGATGAAGGTGAATGAACGGTCTTTATAGACTGTTATAACCACAGGGATTATCATGCCTGACTGAGATTGAGTTGCACTGTTAAATTTCTTGCAGAATTCCATTATATTTACACCGGCTTGCCCAAGAGCTGGACCAACTGGCGGTGCTGGGTTAGCGGCACCTGCAGGAATCTGCAATCTTATTTCAGCTGTAACTTTTTTAGCCATTTTCTACCTGCTTTTCAATCATGTGGTACGAAAGAACGGTATTCCTTCCACAAAATTGTTTATTTTTTCTTATTCAACGTTGAGAGTTCCGCTCATTCCTTCTCAACTTGCCAAAATTCAAGTTCAACCGGAGTTGAACGTCCAAATATCGAAACTGATACCTTTACTTTACCTTTGTCAAGATCTATCTCTTCAACAATGCCTTCAAAGTTTTCAAAAGCACCGTCTTTAACTCTGATAGTTTCACCCTGTTCAAAGTTAATCTTCGGCATCACGCTATCTTTACGTTCCTGGACCTGCATCATAAGATTACTTACTTCAGATTCAGACAATGGAAGCGGCCTACGACTCGCACCTCCACCAATAAAACCAATAACACCCTGAGTATTTCTTACGAAGTACCATACATCATCTTTGATATTATTCTCAGTATCGTATAAGTCCATTCTTAACAAGACATATCCTGGGAAAAACTTTCTTGAAGATGTAATCTTTTCACCATTTTTTACTTCAGAGACTCTTTCCACAGGAATCAGTACTTCATAAACCGGGATATTGTTCTTTTCAAGCTTTAGCTGCCTTTCAAAGTTTTCTTTCACTTTGTTTTCATGCCCCGATAAAGCCTGGACAACAAACCATTGTCCGTCTTTTCTTTCATCAGCTAATTCTTCATCAGCTATTTTTTCTTCAGTATTAGACATAATATATTCAGAAGTCCCCTGTTTGAAGCCTTAATTTAAAACCCTGTCAGAATTCTTATTATTTTCTGACTTGCAAAATCCACACATGCCACAAAGACTGTTATAGCAACTATAGCAGCAAGCACCACTATCGTTGAATGAAAAAGTTCATCTCTTGTAGGCCACTTGCATTTTTGCAGTTCATCAAGTGTTCCTGCTATAAATTTCCTAGTTTTCGTCAAAAAATTAGCCATATAAAACCTATGGCAGGTGAGACAGGGATCGAACCTGCGGCCTGCGGTTTTGGAGACCGCTGC